>WREI01000036.1 GCA_009779405.1 Clostridiales bacterium | reverse complement strand
TTTGCACATTTTTACCACACTGCATATTTGCCTGTTTTGCATATGTATAATGCCGCTTATGCAATTTTTGAATTATTTTTGCTTATAAAAATAGGTAGAAAGTATATTCAGTTACTTTCTCGTCACTTTCTCGTCCTAACAAATGTTACATGTAAATGTGCGCCCTCTTTTGCGCCAAAAAAGCCTTATTTTATCGACTTTAACGCACTTAACGCCCGTAGCGTTACGGGCGTTATAAAATCGCATTTTGTATAAAAATTAGTTGTTTTCGCCGTTTATGCAAACGAGTTTGACACGATACGCGCCGCAGAATAATTCCGCCCAATCACGCCATTTTCGTTGATATACCGGGCTATTTCAGGTTTTTTTATGCCCGTTTCAAGTTTGACATTGTATTCGCCGCGTTACACTATCAGGGCGCTTTCGGCCTGTATTCTTTCCACAGCGGCCGAGCGCACGCCTGCATCCGCATCGGCTTTGGCGATTTCGATGCGGGCGGCTTCGTCTATCATTTTTTGGACGGCGGTTCTGCGAACCTCCGGGTCTGCATCGGTTTTCGCCAGCGCGGTCAGAAAGGGCATTCTGTGCGTATCGCTTTCGTTCGGGAGCGCGCCGAGGGCAGCCTTCCGTACAAACGGGTGCTTGTTTGCCTTCGCGATTTCTTCCAGCTCCGCTGTGTTCGTCACTTTTATTGCGGCAATGCGGCGCTGTTTATCGATTGTATAAGGGGCTACATCGTATTGCGAATGAAAACCCCTGCCATCCCTGTCGTATTCGTATTCCGTTTCCGTCCTGTATATTTCCAGCAGCGTGTCCCCGTCGAGGGATTCCTTGACCCCTATTCGGAAATTTGCGTAGGCTTCGGCTGTGTTTACAATGGCCTCAATGATTGCATTTAAGGTGTTTCTGCCATTCTCTTCCATGTGCCCTCCTTATACCCATTCCATGATGCGCTCGTTGAACACCCGTTTCCTCGGTTCCGGGTCGTAGCGCTCGTCATAATCGTCCCAGACCTGAAAGTCGCGTTCCTCCTCCACCCAATTGCAAGCGCGGTTGGAGCACTTCGCTATATAGATGTGGAAGACGCCGCCCTCTGTCGTGTCATAGTCCCCGTTTTGGTCCATTTGCATGTAGTACAGCCTGACTTCGCTGTTGCATTGGGGGCAGTATATTTTTTCAGGTTCCATCGCAAGTTACCTCCTTTCAATTGTCACTTTCTGATTTTGCGGGAGCCGGAACTGCCGTATCTTGCGGCATCCGTAAAACGCCGCGGCACCGATTTGTGCAACGGAGTCGGGCAGGACTACGTTTGCCAGACCACTTCCCGCAAAGGCCCTCGACGCAACCGCGACCATGCCGTCGGGGTAAAAGAGGGTGTCCAACTGTTCGCATTGGTAAAAGGCCCGCTCGCCTATATACTCGACTGTGGCGGGCAGCGCGGCGGCGGCCAGACCGCTCGTCGCAAATGCCTTCTCGCCGATGGCCCGGAGCCCTACGGGCCACAGGATATGCTGCCGTGCCTGATTTCTGAACGTCTCCCTTCCTATGCCCCAAATCTCATCGGGGCAATCCAATATTCTCGGCGAACCTAAGCTTTGGGTCAGGATGCCACAGTAAGTGGAGATGCGGGCATGGGCGCCGATTTGGATTTCTGTTCGTGGCCCGGGGAGCTGTTCCCGATTTCCCAGGACTATATCCCAATAGTACTTCGCGTTGCGTTTCCGCTCCATGTCGCATATCCGCGTCTTGGCAACATGATAATATTCCCGATCGCGGCGTCTCCGCCAATCGTCCTGCGTAAAGGAACGCATATAGTGCGCGAGGGTCGGCACCTTGGAAAAATCGCAATAGCAGGCATCGTATTCGGCAAAGAGCGCTTCGCGCAGGGACAGCCAGAATGCGTCCATCAAGACGGCATTGTCAAAATCAGAGCAGGGCGTCAGGCCCGCATTGTCCGGCGCGGTTATGATATCCTCCGGCGGGGGTATCGGCTTATCTAAGTCGTTTGCTTGCAGCGTAGACCATAAGTCCTTATAGTTTCGGCTCGAAGACGGGCGCATCGGTACTGCGCAAAGGGCGGATAAAAGCTTGCGATATTTTTCCGCCAACGCATGTTCGCGCGTTTCGGCGGCGCTGTTGCTTTCTATCCACTTTTTTTCAAAGGCCGCGCTTTCTTCGGGGCTGTCCGTTGTCAGAAAACGCTCCCACAGCATCCCCATCCGCCGCCTTTTCATGTGCCTGCGCGCAATCATGCAATAGAGCGAGAGCGCCATTCCGTAATGAAATGTTGCGGCATCGCTGTTGCCATAGGGTCTGCGGGTCTCGTCGGCGAGGTCGAGCAGTTGGGGCAAATCGTTGGTGCATAGCGTATCCCAATGGTTTTGGCAGATGTCCACCAGAATTTCCAGGCGGGCGAGGAATGCCGTGCAACTCTCCTCGCTATGCACCGCTTGCCCCGCTTGCAGGATCGCATCGAGTTCTGTTCGTATGTAATCCATCTCACCGTTCGCACGAGCCATATCATCACGTCCCTTCTTCGCAAAGTCTCGTCAATCTTTCAAGCTGTTCCGCTTGGTTGGCGAATACGTCCATGATTCTGGACAGGCCATCCATCATGCGTTTCTCGCGGTGTTCTGTTTGCAGCTCCTCATAACTGAAATATTTGGTGCGGAACTGCTTTTTGACCGTTTCGCCGAGACTGTCGCTGTATTGGTCGTAGAGCTTTACATTTTTTGCGGCCTCCGGCAGTCTGTACACGAAGACGTCGGTGATTTCGTGGTTGATGCCATAGGCGCTTGCGCCCTTGTACGCAGTGGTGAACAGGTAGGTCAAACGGTCGGCGTCTATGGCCGTATGGGGGATGCGCAGGGTCTCCGTTAGGTCGCGCAGGGCTGCGTTTCGGAAGTGCTTTGGCGCTAATTCGGTGCAGATTGCCTTGTCCGCGGGCAGGCTGAGATCCGAAACCGACAGATGCGCGCCCGCGCAGTCCCACAGGAAGAGGGGGCCGCTGCCGCCGCCGTTTTTTCGGGCCTTATCCACGCAAAGGAAGCGCAGGCTGCCGTCGTCGCACGGTTGCGTGAGCAAAATCAGGCAAGTCGCGTGGCGTATGGGCTGTCCGTGCAACTCTGTGATGTTGTAGAACTCGTTCACGCAGTTGTTGTCGTCCACCGCTATGTTTTGGCCTTGCGGGCTTTTCGGCGACGAAGCTTTATTGTATTTGCGCAGTGGGCTCTGGCGTTCGGAGAGCAGCTCGTGCAGCATAAGCAGGGCCTTGGCCTGCGCCACCCGGGTATAGAAGTTCTGCCGCGCGCCCCGGACGGAGGAGGGGCTTTGGCACAGTTCCGCGCTGATTGCCCCGGCGTCTTGACCCCTGAACATGGCTTCATAGACCAAATACTCGAGCGTTGAGAAGTGGAAGAGGGAGTCTGCGTTTAAGAGGGTGTGGAAACGGCTCTCGGGCGTGTGCGCGGCGTTTAGATGCGCCTGCATTTCCGTTTCGGACGTGAAAGTTTTGTTGCACCAGAGACAGCTGTACTTTTTTTGTTTTGTGTATCCTCGAAGGAGGTCTTGTATGTCTGCGGTTTTGATTTTTTCTATGTTCATGGTGCTGCTCCTGCTTGCATATATGTTCTCGTTGCGAGAACTATTTGTAGTATATGATGGAATTAACGTGTTGTCAATGGGTGAGAATACAATATTTTTTGGAGGGTGCGGCGGGCGGATGATATCAATGTCATTTCCATAAGGAATAGTTGCCTGATTTCACTGTTTCCACTGAGCCTGAAAGGGGCTTTGCAAGAGGAAAACCTGCGTGCAACCATCTGAAAATTTACATTTTGATGTTCCTCTGCAAGATTTTTTCCCATTCTATGGCTTATGGAAATGACAATGGGATGATATCCGCCCCTACGGGTTGCGGGGCTGTGATATTCGGGCGGGGTTTGGGGTATACGCGGGGTGGTTGCATCTGCCGGGCGGGCTGATGTTCCGGGTCGGACGGGCGCGATAAATCGCGCCCCTACGGGTTCGTGGGGGCGCGCGGAGTGGATTGCATTTACGGGGGTGTTACTCCTCCGCGATCCTGTGGCGGACTAAGCGGCGCTTGTGGCGGCGGGTTTCTATGCGGTTTTGGATGCACTTCCCGATCTCGGCGGTGATTGTGGGTATGAGGGACAGGCCAATGACGAGGAGCCAGTGGTATAGACCCATGGACGTTACGCCGAAGATGTTGTGGAGGGGCGGGAGGAGGACGAGGAGCGCGAACAGGGCGATCATGCCGAGGGCGGCATAGAGGATTTGCGGATTGTCGCGTATCGTCCGCTTAAACATGGACTGCCTGCTGCGCACCGTGAACACGTGGAGTATGGAAGTCCAGCCGACGATCAGGAAGGTCATCGTTTGCCCCAGCAGCAGGGAGGGGGCATGGGCTGCCGAGAGGGGGATATAGTGGCCGAGATAGAAGCCGATCCATGCCACGGCCACAAAGGCGATGATCTGCTTGGTGATGACAAATTGCAGGCCGGAAAACAGGCTTTCCTTGCGGCCTATGGGTTGGCGCTGCATGATGCGGGGATCGGAGCGCTCGTAGGCGAGACGCATGCCGGGGATGCCGTCACCGAGCACGTTGATCAGCAGCAGCATAATGGGCGTGAGGGGCATGCCCCAGCCGAAGAGCTGCGCGCCGAGCATAATGACGATTTCGGAGAAGTTGCAGACCAGGAGGAAATAGACCAGCTTGCGGATGTTGGAGAAGACGTTGCGGCCCCGCCGCACCGCTTCTACGATGGTGCTGAAGTTGTCGTCCGTGAGCACCATATCGGCGGCGCTCTTGGCGACCTCGGTGCCTGCGATGCCCATCGCGATCCCGACGTCGGCGGCTTTCAAGGCGGGGGCATCGTTTACGCCGTCCCCTGTCATCGCCACCACCTCGTTGTGCTCCTGCCAGGCCTCGACGATGCGTATCTTATCCTCGGGCGAGACGCGGGCATAGACGGCATACTGCGCGACGTTTTCGATCAGGGCTTCGTCGCTCATTTCGGAAAGCTCCAGGCCCGTCAACACTTTGTCACCGTCCGAGAGTATGCCCACCTGCTTGGCGATGGCGCCCGCTGTCACCGCGTGGTCGCCCGTGATCATGACCGTGCGTATGCCCGCGTTTTTGGCGGCGGCGACGGCGGCCGCGCATTCGGGGCGCGGCGGGTCTATGATGCCGATGATGCCCTCGAAGTGCAGGTCGTTTTCCAGTGTTGCCAGATTGTCTTCATTCGGGAGCGTGTCTATATATTTACTGCCCAGCGCCAGGATGCGCAGGGCCTGCCCCGCGAAAGCGTCGTGTATGCTGCTGCGTTTTTCTATAACGGCGGGGTCTGCGGCGATAAACGGAACCCGGTCGAACGCGCCGCCGGTCAGCACCAAATAATTGCCCTGTGGCATTTTGTGCACCGTGGTCATCATTTTGCGCTCGGAGGAGAAGCTGATTTCCGCGACGCGCGGGTACTGTGCTTCCAATGCGCTTTTCTCTATACCTTTTTTGTGCAGCAAATGCAGCACCGCCGCTTCCGTGGGGGAACCTGTGATCTTCACGCTGCCGTCCGGTTGGGGTTCCGCAACCGCGTTGTTGGCGAGGGCAAAGCGCTGCAGCAGGGTCAGCTCTTCCGGCGTGAAATCGGAATCGTCGCGGAACGGTTCCGCGTTTTCTATCCACAGGCGTTTGATGGCCATGCGGTTCTGCGTGAGCGTACCCGTCTTATCGGTGCAGATGATCGAGGTGCTGCCGAGGGTCTCCACCGCCGGGAGCTTGCGAATCAGGGCGTTCTTCTTCACCATTTCGGTGACGCCGTGGGAGAGCATCAGCGTGACAATGAGGGCCAGTGTCTCGGGTACGGCGGCGACGGCCAGCGAGATGGCCACAAATATCATCTCCCACAGCTCCGCGCCGCGCAGGAAGCCGAGGGCGAACATCAGCAGCGCCGCGGCAACCGCGATGGAAGAGACCACCTTGCCGATATTATCTATGCGGTTTTGCAGCGGGGTTTTGAGCTTTTGCGTATTGTTCAGATAGGCCGCGATATGGCCCATCTGGGTTCGCATGCCCGTCGCGACGACGACCACCTTGGCGCGGCCCGCCGTGACAAGGCAGCCCGAGAAGACCATATTGATCTGATCCGCCACCGCGACCTTGCCCGAAAGCGTCGCTTCGGCGCTCTTTTGCGCGGGCAGGCTCTCGCCCGTTAATGCCGATTCATCCACCGCGAGGTCGTTGCTCTCCAACAGGCGCGCGTCCGCCGAGACCAGATCCCCGCTTTTCAGCAGTAGAATATCGCCCGGTACAAGCTCCTCGCTGGCGACCTCCTGTTGCAGACTGTCGCGCAGGACGAGACTGGTGGGGCTGTTCAGGTTTTTCAGCGCGGCAAGCGATTTTTCCGCGCTGCGCTCCTGCGTGATGGCGAGGAACATATTCAATATGACGATGCCCATGATGACGACGAACTCGATATAGCCGTCGTCGTGCTTTAAGCCCATCACGAGCGCGAGTGCGGCGGCGATTAAAAGAATGATCGTGGAAACATCGCGCAGGTTGTGCAGGATTTTTTTGAATATGCTTTCGGCCTTCTGTTCTTCCAAGCGGTTCTTGCCGTACTCCTGCTGTTTTGCGGCGACGGCAGTGGTTGGCAGGCCCATGCTTGCCTTGGAATGCAGGTCTGCTATCAGTTCTGTTCTGTCTTTTTCGTATACGTTCATCTGTATTTCTCCTTCATCAGTCTACAAATTCAAACTCCCAGCCGCCCATCACGATGGAGTCCCCCTCCTTCGCGCCGCGTTCGCGCAGGGCGTCTATGATGCCCTGCTTGACCAGCAGTTGCTGGAAGCGGCGCATGGAGATCTCGTCGTCCGGGTCGGTGGTGTCGAGGATGCGATCGACGTCGCCGCCCTGCACGACATAGGCGGCGCTCGGGTCGCGGGTGATGGTGAAGCCGCGCTCGTAGAGATAGCCCATATCCAGCTCTGCCTCGGCATAGACGGTGACGGGTTCGAGCTTGGCCAGCTTTTCGATGAGTGCGTTCAATAGCGCTTCGAAGCCGCTGTGGGCGGCGGCGGACACACCGAAGACGGGGATATCCATGGGGGCCAGCGCGGCTTTGAGCGCTTCCAAATTCTCCTCCGCACCGGGGATATCCATTTTATTGCCGACGACGAACTGCGGCAGCGCGCCCAGCACGGGCGAGAATTGCAGGAGTTCGTTCTGGATGGCGGCGAAATCTGCAAGAGGGTCGCGACCCTCACTGCCGCTGACGTCCACCACGTGAAGCAGCATGCGCGTGCGCTCGATATGGCGCAGGAAGTCGTGGCCGAGACCATAGCCCGCCGCCGCACCCTCGATCAAACCGGGGATATCCGCCAGCACAAAGCGGTTGCCCTTGTGCTCCGCGACGCCCAAGTTGGGGGTGAGCGTGGTGAAATGATAGGCGGCTATCTTTGGGCGCGCCGCTGTGAGAACGGAGAGCAGGGTGCTCTTGCCCACGGAGGGCATGCCGATGAGACCGACGTCCGCGATGGTTTTCAGCTCCAACTCCACCTGAATCTCGCGCGTCCTCTGCCCGTTTTGCGCAAAGCGGGGGGCCTGGCGCGTGGGCGTGGCGAAACGGGCGTTGCCCTTGCCACCGCGCCCACCAAAAAGGACGGTCTTCTCGCGGCCCGGCTCGCTCATATCGGCCAGTATCGCGCCGCTCTCGACGTCGCGGATGATGGTGCCGACGGGAATAGGGATACGGAGGGCTTCCCCGTCCGCGCCCGTCTTCATGCGCTGCTGGCCCGCGTCGCCGTTCTGCGCGCGGTAGTGCTGTTTCATTTTGAAATCGACGAGGGTGTTCATGCCCGCGTCCGCGACAAAGACGAGATCGCCGCCCTTTCCGCCGTCGCCGCCGCTGGGCCCGCCGTTTTGGACGAACTTCTCGCGGTGGAAGGCAGCGCAGCCGTCTCCCCCGTCCCCTGCCTTGATAAAGATTTTGGTTTTGTCTATGAATTGCATGTGTTTGTTTGATTCCTCGATTTTTTACTGTTACCATTATAGCGCAAATCGGGCGCGGATAAAAGGTATGTGCTTACATATTATAGCGGATTCATTGTGAAGAAAGTTGAGTTAAGTAATAGGTAATAGTGCAGAATGCAGAGAGGGGGCGGGCGGATGGTATCCGCCCCTACCAAAGATGGCTGAAGAAAATCATATCGCGGGCGGCGCATAGTGTGGACGAATTCGCCCACACTATTTTTATGCAAAATAAGAATCATATAGGTGAGCGTTCGCTGCAATTTCCCCATCGCCCCCGCGTCGTGTCCGCGGCCTGCATTGCCGGGCCTTTGGAGGGCGCGGGGCCGATAGGCAAGCTCTTTGATATTGTTCTGACGGATGATAAATTGGGCGAGGACAGTTTTGAGCGGGCCGAACAGGTGATGTTTGAGAATACGGTGCGACTGGCGGTCAGCAAGGCCGGATTAGAAGCGGCGGATATCAAATGCCTGTTGGCGGGCGATTTGCTGAACCAGATTATCACGGCGAATTACAGCGCGCGCAATTTACAGACCCCGCTGCTGGGGCTCTATGGCGCCTGTTCCACGATGTCTGAGTCTCTCCTGCTGGGCGCGTGTTTGGTGGACGGCGGCTATGCTGCGCCCGTCGCCTGCGCTGCGTGCAGCCATTATTCCACGGCGGAACGGCAATATCGGCTGCCGCTCGAGATGGGCGCGACCGAGCCCGTCTATGCCCAGCGCACCGTCACCGCCGCGGGCTGTGTGCTGCTTTCCGATCAGTTGCCGCCGAAGGCGAGCTTTCGCCACTGCGCCGTCACGGGCGCGACCATAGGCTGTGTAGTGGATTTGGGGATCACGGACAGCTCCAATATGGGCGGAGCGATGGCCCCCGCCGCCTGCGACGTGATTGTCACGCACCTCAAAGACTTTGGGCGGGCCGTCACGGACTATGACTGGATTGTCACGGGCGATTTGGGCAAGTTCGGCACGGAGATGCTCTTTTCGCTTGCAGCCGAACAGAATATCGACCTCGGCGGCAGGCATATCGACTGCGGAAATATGATATACACGGCGAACGAGAAGAATATGGCGGGCGGCAGCGGCTGTGGCTGCAGCGCGGCGGTGCTGACCTCGCGGCTTTTGAAAGATTTAGAGGAGCACTGCGTGCAGCGCATACTCTTCCTCGCCACGGGCGCGCTGATGAGCCCCACATCCTCCTTGCAGGGGGAGAGTATACCCTGCATTGCCCACGCGGTCGTTTTGGAATATGTGGAGGATTGAAGTATGGATCCTATGAAATACCTTTGGGCCTTTCTGATAGGCGGCGCGATCTGCGCCGTCGGCGAGCTGTTGCTCGATAAGACGCGGCTCACTTCGGCGCGCATACTTGTGCTGTTCGTCTGTTTGGGCGTGCTGCTCGGCGCGGTCGGACTCTATGAGCCACTCGTGAAATTCGCGGGCGCAGGCGCGACTGTCCCGCTCATGGGCTTCGGCCATTCGCTCGCCAAAGGCGCAATTGAAGCGGCGAAAGAGCAGGGTGTGCGCGGCGCGTTTGCGGGCGGCATTTCGGCGACCGCCGCGGGGATTGCAGCGGCCATATTGTTCGGGTATCTTGTGGCGTTGGTTGCGAAGCCGAAGACAAAATTTTGAGTGGAAAGATGAAAGAGAAAAGAGGAAAGTTGTTGTATTCCTTGTAGGTTTCGTTTATAATAGGTTTGGTTCTGTCGAAAAGTGAATAAAACACTCCGATTCCCGCATGCCTGTGGCTTTTGCTATGGCGGCGGGAACGACAGGGTTTCGGGGGAAACGCCGGAGCCTTCCTCGGGGTCATCACATAAGCGGTGGGCGTATTGATATCCGCCCCTACGGTGACCTCATTTTGAAAAGGAGCGGAACGGCATGGCTTGGATTGCGTCCTCTCTTTTTGACGGACGTTTTTTATTTTGCTTGCGGCAAAATTTGAACCGGAGGATTTGGAAAATGAAACGAATCGCATTGTTGCTCTTGGCGGCGCTTATGGTGCTGACGCTTGCCTGCACGGGGCCGAAGCTGCCTGAAGTTGAGATTCCCGCGTGGAGTTTTACGGTTGTGACGGCGGACGGGGAGAAGGTATTTACATCCGCTGATGCCGCGAAATTGGAGATTGTCACATTAGAAGTGACGACAACCAAGGATGGGGTGGAGAGCACCGATATTTATGTGGGTGTGCGGCTGGCCGATATTCTGGCCGCTGTGGGCGTTGCCGACTGCTCCGGTGTGACCATTGTCGCCGCCGATGATTATGAGGTTGCGTATGAACGGGATATTGCGCTGGCCAACGACACCATTTTGGCCTGGGAGCGCAACGGGGCAGTCATTGACACCGAGCCGCCGCTGCGTATGGTACCCAATCAGAATACGCGCAACCTGTCTGTGAAGAATGCCGCAAAGGCTATTGTGATTCCGTGAGACATATGATGAAAAAAATCCTTGTCCTTGCGTTGGCCCTGCTTTGCCTTGCGTTTTGCTTGCTTGCCTGCAAGGGCAAGGAAGCGGAGGATGCGTCCTGCTCCACCCCCGATACTGTCCCCGTGAATGCCATCGCGCAGGAACTTGCTTTTATCGGCCTGCCCGGAGGTGATGTCACATTTACGGGCGCGCAATTGATGGAGCTGGAGCGCGTGACGGCGGAAACAGAGTCCGTCAACGCATCCGGCAAGGTGACGCCGGTGACGGCAACGGGCGTGCTGCTCGAAACGGTGCTGCAAGACTTGGGTGCTTCACAGAAAGATTATGCATCCGTTCGTGTCACCGCGCTTGATGGATATGTTGTGGAGATTCCGCGGGAAATATTGCAGGCACGCGATATTGTGATTGCGTGGGAATATAACGGCGAAGCAATGAATCTGCGCACGGTTGTGGTGGATGAGCGGGCAATGTATTGGGTCAAGAATATTGCGAGCTTTGAGTTCAAAAGCGACGGCGATACCATCGCGCTGCCCGTGGACAGGATATTCATTCTGGAAACGATGATTGCGGACTTGCCCGATGTGGAGTACAAATACCACGACAGTGCCGACCGGGCGGTGCCGATTGCGGTGCTGATAGACGAATATGTGCCCGCTCGTCCGGACTTTGTCGCCATGCGCGCACTTGATGGTCTGGAGAAGAACGAGCGCTACGAAACCTTTGCCGCGCAGTTTATCAAATACACGGGAGAGAATGCGCCACTCTATATAGGCCCCAACCTGGCCGTGGGGATGCGCCTGCGGGAAGTGCTTTGCATGCAGGTGGGGGGTGATGTGATCGTCAGTGTGGAGACTGCTATGCGGCAGGCGGGGTTGTCGGCAGGTGAAGGGTTGCCGCTTGCTGTTTTATTTGAAATTGCGGGGATGAAAAGTACAGATTCTTGTGCTTTGGATACGGCGGATGGTCAAGAATGGTTGTTCACCGTCAAGGGCAAGGATGGTATCGTTATCATAGAAGACGGCGTGATCGTGGTCTATATTGATAATACCAAGGTGGAGAATCTCTTATCCATAACTGCACTTTCGGTAAAGAAATAATGCTCCGCAAATTCTTAAATCAATTCACGCTCTTCAATCTGATGGTCATCGCGCTGATGGCCGCGCTGGGCATTGCCGTGAAGAGCGTGATTGTGCCGCTGGTGCAGTTGCTTACGGGGCCGCTCTATATCCCCGGCGGCGTGGTGGCGGGTGGGGTGTATATGATGTTTCTGGTGCTGGCCGCGTCTCTCACACGTATGCGGGGCGCGGCAACGCTTTGCGGCCTTGTGCAGGGCATTATGGTGCTCATCATCGGCATCGCGGGTTCGCACGGGGTGCTGAGCATACTCAGCTATACGCTGACCGGGCTGGCCGTGGATCTCTTGCTGTTGATTCTTCGCCACAAGGGCTGCTGTGCGCTCTGCTGTTTTCTCGGCGGGATGGCGGCGAATCTGACCGGGACACTCGTCGTCAATGCGGCGTTTTTCAGTCTGCCGCCGGTGCCTCTCGTGCTCAGTTTGGCGGCGGGCGCGCTTTCGGGAGGATTGGGCGGGTTGTTGGCATGGAGTATTACGAAACAATTGAGGAAGTTTGGGGTGGTGAAAACATGAAGCGATTCATTCTGTGCGCATTGGCCGCACTTTTTTTGTTATTATGCGGCTGCGGCGAAAAGGCGAAGGATGCCGTGCCCGATTTTGTCGGTTTTGTCCCCTCCTTTATGGTTGCGGGAGACGTCGATACGGTGTTCTCCATGAACCGCGAAAGCGCGGCGGGCTTTGCATGGACGACGGTGCAGAACGGCGGCGCCATTTTGCCCGCCGTATTGCTTTCGGATGTGGTGGCCGCCGCTGTGCCCCGCGCGGCTCGCTATGATTTGCTGCTGGTGGGCACGGACGGGCTTGCTTCACTGATCGGCGGCGGCGATTTGGAGGGTTGTTATATTGCCTATTCCGAACAGTATGCTTGGGAATGCGTCAATGAGATGCATCCCATATCCAGCAAAATCAAGCTGTTGCGGGAGATTGTCGTTGTTTCGGATGCCGATATGCTCGACCCGAGGGCTGTCGGTTTGGTGGATGCCGAGGGAAGCCGCCGCGTAACCGCGGGGCAGCTGCGTTTGGGTGCGTATCAGTTTGAACTCAGTTTTGAAGGGCGCTCGGAAATCAACGGGCGGGATGTCACCGTGTTTACACCACGGCGCAGTGTGCCACTCGCTCCCCTTTTGCGGGAAGAAGGCATGCACGCCATCGTCGGGCGGGATGGGGCCATTGCATATGAATACAGCCTTTCTGCCATCGCTTTTGAGATCGGTGATACAACGCTTGCCTATAAGGATATGCGCGACGTGGCGGGCATAATGGCCGATGCGCCGCTGTTCAATATCACCGATGTATACACGGACGCCTTGCGCTTTTTGGAGCAGGGCGAGCGCGTACTGATTATTGAACTGGACGGTTGGGGCTGGGTGATGTATAATCGGGCTGAACAGCCCTTCTTGGGCGGACTCAATGCCGCGCGTTGCCTTGCGGTGTACCCGCCCATTTCGCCCGTGGGTCTGGCTTCCATGCTGACCGGGGAACTGCCGTCGGTGCACGGCATTCATGACCGCTATAACCGAGAGTTGGCAGTGGAGGATATTTTTGCGAAGGTCGCTGCCATGGGAAAAGAAGCGGCCTATGTGGAGGGGAACACCACGCTCATAAAAGCCTTCCTCTCCCCCACCCTCTCGCCCGATTTGAACGGCGAGAACGGGACGGATGACGAGGTGTTTGCCAACGCCGTGGCGGCGATGGCGGATATGCCCGATTTGCTCTTTGTGCATTTCCACGGGATTGATGATATTGCGACTGCGTTTGGGCCTTATGCGCCCGAGACGATGGCGAAGATCGCATATATCGACGCCTTGGTGGCCGAACTGGCGGCGCTTTGGCAGGGCTGCATCATTATCACGTCGGATCACGGCTTGCATGAGACAGAGGACGGCGGTGCGCACGGGGTTTTCTGCGCGGAGGATATGCTGGTGCCGTATATCATAGTTAGGAGTGGGGGATTTTGAATAAAAATACGAAAATTATTATCTGCGTTATCATTGCACTTGTGATTGTTGTGGCCGTGTTTGCGCTGCTGCATCGGAGCGCGCTTGCGCCGAAGATCGAAGCGCAGGCGGAGGGATATTTCTTGATTTACGCGGGCGACGCGGAATATCGCGTGACGATGGAGGATGTGGAAGCGTTATCGCCGTTTGAGATTGAAGCCAACTATAAGAAGAGCGGGAAGGCGGCGGAGACAAGGACTTATACGGGGGTTAGTCTTGCAGAGATTGTGGAAAGCTTGGGGATGGATATTTCCGGGTTTTCATCGGTTGCCTTTACCGCCGCCGATGGGTATGCGTCCGCGCTGAGCTTGGCAGAAGCAATGAATGGAGAGAATTGTTTTATTGTGATTGCGGCGGACGGTGAGCCGCTTGGCTCTAAGGCGGACGGGGGCGGCGGACCTTTTATGATGATATTGGCGCGGGATCAATTCAGCCAGCGCTGGTGCAAATTTTTATTGGATGTGACGTTTCAGTGAGTGGTGTCGCCATCGAAATAGAGGACTTGGCCGTCCGTTATGAGAACGGGCCACCCTTGCTGCATGATTTTTCGATGGCGGTGCATGAGGGGGAATGCGTGGGCATTGCGGGGGCGTCGGGCTGCGGGAAGTCTACGCTGCTGTACTGCATTTGTGGGCTGATACCGCACAGTATACCCGCCGAGCTTACGGGGAGCGTGCGCCTGTTCGGGCGGCCCGTGGCAGATTTGGCGCGGCACGAACTGGCGCAGACCCTCGGGATCGTGTTCCAGAATCCCGATACGCAGTTGTTTTGCGATACGGTGGAGGATGAGATCGCGTTTGGGATGGAGAATATTTGCCTGTCGTGCGATGAAATGGAACAGCGTATGGAGGAATGCCTTGCGCTGACGGGGCTTGCCGACTTGCGCATGGCTTCGCCCAAACGGCTATCCGGCGGGCAGCGGCAACTGGTGGTGCTGGCGGCGGTGCTCGCTCTGCGTCCGCGCATACTGTTGCTCGACGAGGCTTTTTCGCAGTTGGATGCGGCGGGGCGCGCGCGCTTGCTTGCGCATATACGCGCTCTGCGGGACGGCGGGCAGACCATTTTAATAGTGGATCATGCACCGGAGAACCTGTCGCTTGCGCACAGGGTGTTGCAGCTATGAGCGGCTTTATACGCTTTGCGGGACTGCAATATGCCTATCCCGAGAACGGGGCTTTTTTGCTGGATATTCCCGGGCTGTCCTTTGCGCAGGGCGTATGCGCGGCGGTCACAGGACCGGTGGGGAGCGGGAAAACCACGCTCGGCAAGTTGGCGGCGGGACTGCTGCGCCCGACGCGGGGCAGTGTGTGTATAGGCGGAGAGGATATTGCCAAGTGGCCCCTCGGGAAGATAGGTCGGCGCGTGGGCTATCTGTTTCAGGAACCTGCGCGGCAGATATTTGCCCCCACGGTGCTGGAGGAGATTGCATTTCCGCTGACCCTGCGCGGCATGGATGCCGCCGAAGCCGAGACCCTGGCGCGGGATATGCTGATTCGCTTTGAGATGGAGGAATTGGCAGGGGCGGTGACCTATACGCTCAGCCGCGGGGAGCAGCAGCGGCTCGCCATTGCCGCGATGCTGGTGCACGAACCCGGTTTTTTGGTACTGGATGAACCGACGACGGGGTTGGACGCGCGGCGCAGGGAGATATTGGGCGATATGCTGAAACAGCTGCTTGCGCAGGGTGTGGGCATTTTGCTGATCAGCCACGACGCCGATTTTGTGCAGGCGCATGCCACCGTGATCCGTTGCATAGAAGGGGGGCGCATCGTATGAAGAAAGCGCCCGACCCTCGCGTTACGTTTGCCATATCCGCCTGCCTGTCCCTCCTTGCCGTGTTTGCGCGGGATATCTATTTGATGGGCTGGCTGCTCTCGCTGGCGCTATTGGCCGCCCTTTTGCTGCGCGTGGAGCTGTTGCGCGTGTTCCGCAAGCTGAAGCGGTTGTGGCAGGTGATGTTGATGGTCGTGCTGTTGCAAAGCGTATTTTCGCCCTCGGGGGTGGTTTGGCTGCAAATCGGGCGGCTTGTTCTGCTGAGCTCGGGCGGGGTAATGCTGGGGCTGCTCGTGCTCGGGCGGCTTACGATTTTGATTTTGGGCGGGGCGCTGTTTACGCTGTACAGTACGCGGGAGTTGGTGCAGGGTATGATACAGTTGCGTTTGCCCTATGAGATTGCGTTTATGATCTCGGTGGGTATACGCTTTGTGCCGCTGATGGGCGAGGCGCTGCGCGACAGCCTGACCGCGCTGGCACTGCGGGGCGTGGTGATAAAGGAACTGAAATGGCGCAAACGCATCAACGTATATACCTATATTCTGATGCCCGCCGTCGCGGGGGCGCTGCACAACGCGAGCGCGCTTTCCATGTCTATGGAGTTGCGCGGGTTTGGAGCCTATGCGAAGAGAACGAGTTGGTTTGTCTTGCGGTTTTCGTGGCGGGATTGGGTGTTGCTTGCTGTTGTGGCGGTGATTGGGGTTGCTACGGGGGCGGGGATGATGTTTTAGTGTGGGAGGTCATATGAAGGTATTCAGCGTTATCGGTGTATCGGGGAGTGGCAAGACCACTACCATTGCGTGTGTTATCCGCGCTTTGACGGCGCGGGGGCATAGGGTCGGGTCGGTGAAGGAGATTCATTTTGAGGAGTTCGCCATCGACACGGATCCCGCCGGGAATACAGCCCGGCATCGGCGCGCGGGGGCGGCATTGGTTACGGCGCGGGGTCTGCATGAGACCGATGTGCTCTTTCCCGCCATGCTCGATATGCGCAAGATACTCTCCTTTTATGAGGGCTTTGACTATGTCGTTTTGGAGGGTGTGACCGATATTCCCGTGCCTACGATTGTGGCCGCGCACGCGGTCGAGGATTTGGAGGAAAAGTGGGGCGAGTTTGTGTTCTGCGTATCGGGCCGCTTGGCGGAGAGGATTGCGGGATATCGGGGCGTTCCGGCCATCTCCGCGTTGGCGGACGCGGAGGGGCTTGCGGATTTGATCGAACGCAAAGTGTATGCGCTGCTCCCCGATTTTGACCCCGACTGCTGCACGGTCTGCGGTTCGGACTGCCGCGCATTCGGACTGCGCATACTGCGCGGCGAAGCGAAACGCGAAGACTGCGTGGCCGGGCGCGGCGTGGAACTGTATGTGGACGGCGCGCGCATCGCGATGGTACCCTTTGTGCAGAACGTACTGCGCGGGGCGGCGCTCGGCATCATACGCGAATTGGATGGTTATAGGGAGGGCGCGGAGATCGCGATTCAATTCCGATGAACAGTTGTTTTCATTCCAAACGCAATCATGTACATCTCTGCGATACTATTGTGGTGAAGCGCTGCGCCGATGCCGAGCTCGCAAACGCCGAGGCCGCGTTGCTGAAAGCCCTTGCGGGCCTGCGGGTACCCGCCGTTTTGGGCGTGAGCGGGAACGAACTGCGCTTAGAATATATCGAGGGAGAGACGATACCGGATTTTATCGCGCGCATGGAGACGACGTCGGACGACCACGAGATGCGCGAGGTGGCGCGGGGGCTCTGCGATTGGCTCGAGGGCTTTTATGCGGCCGTGGACCACGCGGACAGCGGCGAAATTCGGGGCGACGTGAACGGGCGTAACTTTATTCTCAGGGACGGACAGGTCTTTGGCGTGGATTTTGAGGAACGCAGTTTCGGGAGCATCGCGCAGGATGTGGGCCGCCTGATTGCCTTTATCCGCAGTTATGACCCGATGCGGACGCTTGTCAAACGGCGCTTCGCGAACATGTTCTATCAATTTGCTTTGGAGCGCTTCTCCCTCGCCACGGCGGATATCGCGCGGGAATTCCGCGCGGAACGCCGCGCGATGCGTCGACGCAGGAACGTCACAATTGCTTCGCATCCTGTACACTATACAAAACAATAAATATCTACTATAATGAGTGCAATTCTATGATAAATCAGGATGGTGGCATGACTGAATTTTGTTTGATTGTGAATCCCATTGCGGGACGCGGGGCAGCGAAGAGGGCGTTGGCGCAGGCGAGCGCACTGCTGGCGGAGAAGGGACACTCCTTTTCCGTGATGGTCAGTGAGTACGCCGGGCATTCGACGGAACTTGCCAAGCAGGCGGTACGCGAGGGACACGCGGTGATTGTCGCCCTCGGCGGGGACGGCACGGTGCGCGAAGTGGCGATCGGGCTATTGGGCAGCGACGTCGTGATGGGGATACTCCCCTGCGGCACGGGCAACGACTTTGCGCGGCCCCTGCAGATTCCAAAGGAAATCGAGAAGTCCGTGGATATTTTGTTGCACGGCGAGGATCGCAGGATAGACGCGGGCTATGCCAACGATGAGTTCTTTATCAATGTGGCGGGCTTCGGCTTCGATGTGGACGTACTCGACGCGACGGAGTTCTTCAAGACGAAGCCGTTGCTCTCCGCATCCGCCTATATGTTGGGACTGCTGCGTTCGCTGACGCGCCTGCAGTTGCGGGACACGAAGATCATTGTGGACGGCGTGGAGATGCAAAAGCGGGTGCTCCTCATCGCCGCCGGGAACGGAACCCACTTCGGCGGCGGGATGCAAATCACCCCGCAGGCCCTCCCCCATGACGGGTTGCTGGATCTCTGTATCGTGCACGACGTCACGCGGCGCACCGTTCTGCGAGTTTTGCCGAAGCTGATGAAGGGTACGCATATAAAGGAAACAAAATTCGTAACCTATCTAAAGGCAAGGGAATGCACGGCCATCTCCTCCCCCATCGCCCGCACGGAGACGGACGGCGAGGTGGTCGGGCTGACCCCAGTGACTTTCCGGGTGGAGGCCAACGCGCTGACGATACGGATGCCGGGATAAGTGGAAAGTTGAAAGTGGAAAATGGAAAGATAGAGTGCGCGGAGTACATGGTAATGCCTTAACTTTCCTCTCTCCGCTTTACTCTCAATCAACGAGGTACTATGAAACGTAAACTCCGTCCTTTTCGGCTCATACTTGTAGTGCTTGCAGCGCTGGCCGCGCTGGGGTTGATGGTTGCAATCTTTTATTTCGGGCTGCTGGAGCGAAGCTCGGAGGCGGTGTTGACGGAGGTATCCATTCCGCCGGGCCATCAGTATGTGATCAACGGGCGCGTGATCGCGTATCTGACGGATACCGCATTGGTGACATATAACACGGACGCGCGGCGCAGACCGCAGGCGGAGCATACACTGCAGACCCTGCCCACCGGCTTTGATCTCCTCACGCCAATAGAGAACAAGAGCATACAGTTTGCCGCGTTCTCCGGCTCCTCCCTGCAAATCTTCGGGCAGAGCACCTTGCAGCTAAACGGGGAGATCGCCGATCTGCGCTGCGGCAAATCGCATGTGGCGGTGCTGCGGCGCAATACGAGCCGCGGCAACGACAGCATTGTAGTCTTCAACGCAAGTGGCAACGAGATCTCCGACACGCCGGATTATTCCGATGGGCAGGTTGTCGATTTCGGATTTTATGTTTCGGACAGCGTGGGCAGCGAACATGAGCTGCTTTGGGTGATCGTCGTCTCCCTGCGCGCTTCCAAGCCGGTCTATACGGTGAAATGGTTTGAATACGCGGGCAGTGGCACCACCAGCTATCTGCCGCCCTTCTATGACCAGGCGGTGGAGCGACTCTATATCACCGATGACAGCGTATTTGTCATCGGCACCCAGGATATCTTCCGCTATCCCATACTCGGCGGGCGCGGACGCGAAGCCTATCGCGTGGGCATATACGGGCAAAGAGTGGCGGATATGATGGAGACGGACGCCGGTGTTTCCTTCCTGCTCATACCGCGCCAGGACCCGCAGAACCAGACCCTGCGTATACTGAACGTATCGGAATCGGATGAGAGCGGCGAGAGCCTTGTCACCGTGCATTTGCAGGAACCGTTTATTGCCGCGCTGTTCTCCGATAGCGTATTGCAGGTATACAGCCTGACCAAGCTCCTGACTTTCAACATGAACGGACGTCAGATTTTGGATATGGAATTGACGCAGGTGCCGCTGCGCGTGCACAAGTTGGACGGTGGGGAGTTTGTGCTGTTTGAGACGGCGGCGGCCTGTTATTTGGCGAGTATACAATAAGCGGAAAGAGGAAAGGTTGGGGCATGATCGATATTCTTGCGTTGCTTATCATCGCGATTTGCGTGCTGGCGGCTTTTTACCGCGGCGCGGTGTTCTCCCTGCTCTCGCTGGGGGCGACCCTGCTGTCCATTGTGCTGGCTCTGCTATTGGTCGTACCCGTGGGGCGGGCCTTCCGCAAGAGCGAGGAACTCTATTCTTCCCTGCTCTACTATTTCGAGGGAAATGAATATATCAACAGAACCTCTGTGGAAATGGTGCGGCAGCGCGCGGAGAATACGACGGCGGAGGAATTGGATCGCCTGATTTTCAACGGAGAAGTCCCCATGCCGATTGACAAAGCGATCAAGCACAATGTGCTGCGGCAAAGCTACGCGAGTGAGGACGTAGTGCTGTTGGGCGATTATTTCAACCGCTCGGTGGTCAATTCCGTCATCTATATACTGACATATCTGTTCCTGTTTGTTGTGTTCCGAATCATTTTCGGCTTTATTCTGCGCTTGCGCGATTTTGCGCGGGGCGGTTTCCCGTTGCTCAAGCGCTTCAACGCGCCCTTCTGCTGCGGGCTCGGCTTTTTGGAGGGGGTCTTCTTCCTCTTTGCCGCGTTTATGCTGGCCCCCGTTATCCTCGTCGTACTGCCGCGCATCTCCGAAGTGCTCGATAAATCGCTGCTGGGCCGATTCTTTTATCAGGCGAATCTGCTGTTGCGGATATTGCCGAAGGTGTAGGAGACGCCGTCTTCGGCGTCCCGCAGGCAATAGGCAGCGGGATTGCAAAAGACGCCCCGCGTGGAGACGTCTTTCTGATATTGTGCCTTTTTACAGTGTGCTTATGAGACCTGCCAAATAGCGGAGTATCATTGCGGCATCGGACACGCTTACGGTACTCCCGCCCGAGACCTTGGCATTCTCCAATGCCTGCGGGGAAAGCTCTGTCAGGCCTGCAAGATAGCGCAGGATGAGAGCTGCGTCGTCGGCGTTCACATGTCCGTCGCAGTTCGCGTCGCCGCGCAGGCCACCCGGCTTTGTTTTCGCGTCAAAATACGTCGCTTCACCCGCATGATAGTTTGCGTTTGACTTGGCCCGCGCGAAGATATAGTACAGCGTGTCCGGTTCCAGCCCCGTAAAGGATATGGCGCCACCGACCGCGATCAACTCCTGCCAGCCCTCGCTCGGAACGCCTGCAGCCGTGCTGATGGCGTATTCCACCGCCTGGCTGCCCGGATTGCCGATCAGGAACGCCACGGGATTGATTTGAATCGTATCCTTCGTGGGCGTGTCAAAGAGCCCAAACTTGGGCCCGGGCCAATGGACAGCCGCGCCGTCGCCCTTTTCTATCGCGCCGATTGTCAGCGTACCCGTAGGCGCGACTGCCGTCGACGCGCCCGTTATATTCGCTGCGGGAAGGCTACCTGCGTATGTGAGCGTCGCCGTGCTGCCGTTGGCTGCGGTGGGCGTGCCCGTTATGGGAATCGTCACGACCGTATCGCTTGTTCGAACCGCCGCGCCTGCCGTCAGGCCTGCGGGAAGCCCGGACACGGTGAAATTGCCAAGGTTCATGCTGCCCGCTGCAGCATAGGTTCCGCCCGTGATCGTATACACGATACTGCCCGCCGACATGGTCTGTCCGACTTTGAATGATTGGTCAAGCCCCGTGGACGAGACGGCTACAGACCACGGCGCCGCCGTTTTGAATCCGGCACTCTGTGCCGGACCCGCGTTATAACTAGTGTTTGACGCGGTACGAGCATAGACATAGTATTGCGTATCGGGGCTTAATCCGTTGAAAGCTCTGTTCGTTGACCAAGTGAGCGCGTCGAGTGCCGTGCCGCTGAGGCCATTCGTCTGACTGATAGCATAATTCACCGCCTGTCCCGTGCCGCCCGCATTGGTCAGGGCGTTTACCGTAATGCCGGTGACAGTAATGCTTTGCGCGGTGGGCGGGCCGCTCACCGGTGCGCCGTCGCCCTTTATCATGGCAACACCCAGCGTGGTGTTTCCGACGTTGATGGCAACGGGCGCACCGGGCACTTGATTGGCGGCGACGGTGGACGCGGCGGTAATGGACGAAACAAGTGCCGTGGGTGTCCCTGTGATTGTAACGCGAACGACTGTGCTGCTGTATCTGCTCGGCGCCGATGCCGTCATGCCGGCGGGTATGCCGGTGACACTGAATTCGGAAGAGGATATCGTTGAAGCATAGCTGCCGCTCGCAAGCGTATAGGAAACGGTGATGGATCCCGCCTCCCCCACTTTGAGCGGGTTCGGAGATTGGGTGACCGAGGCCGTGATGACGGGGTTTATATTTACCCGCGCCACATTGGAGCGCGCAGATGTCGCTCCCAATGCGGTGATCTCACAGAAATAGTAATATGCTCCAAGTGACAAAGAGGTTGGTATTGTATAACTGCTTGTATTCGCGCCGCTTATCGGCGTACCGCCGCTGCTAGAATTTGTCGTGTTGCTGTACCACTGATAGCTCAGAGCCGCGCTCGGGTTCGCGCTTGCGGTTACGGAAAGGCTGCCGCTGATGCTGCCATAATTCAAATTGGTGGTGGCTGTGGGTTGCGCACTGATAGAAATAACGGGAGTGACGCCCGTTATTTGCCATTGCATAGGAATGGTTACGGTTACGCCGGAGAATACTGCCTCAATATCCGCCCTGTTGTTATTGTTGACCCACTTGATCGTTGGGGCAGGGCTTGCACTGGCCTCTAATGTTATGCCCGTTGCGGTGCCGATATTGGCCTGCGGCAACGGTGACGTTGTGGTGAGCTGCACGATCACTCCACCCTGCGAACTCGGGGAAACGAGTTTTTTCGTTCCGGTTATGTTGGCGGCAGAACTATACACGATTGCGCAAGGGCTGCTGGTTGACCCGGCGCAATTGAGCGCGACATTGCTTACGCTCGTGGCTTGCACTGTTCCGCCGGTGATAATGATATATGCGTTTGACATGGCATATATCACTTCGGAAGAAGACGGGTTTTCACTTTTGACAGCTCCAGCGGACATTCGCAAGACAGTATTGGAAAGGCGTAAGGGCTCGCTGCCATTGCCGGTGGTATAGCTTTGGGTGATGGTTCCACCCATAATGTACATTCTGCCGCCGCTTCGATAGACGCCGCAAGTATTGGCGTTGTTATAGGTGATACTGCCCGATAACATTGCGAAATCACCCGCGCCGGTAATGTTCATGGCTCCCATGCCTGCTCTCGAGGTGAGGTTGGCCTGCCAGAGCACAGTCACACCGGCATCAATGCTCATGGAGAGTTGCGATGTCGCGGGGGTGGTATAGCCGACCGTGCCCGTTACAGTTACGGTATTCCCGTCCGCTACCGCATAAAGCGAGCCATTGCCGCCGCCGTTCCAACCGTCAAGCTGTGTCACCAACTGTGCCGCCGTCGAAGCGCTGGTCGTCCTCGGCGCGATCCCGAGCGTGACCGCTGCTGTCAGAAACAGCGCAACGCTGAGTACCAAGGATAATAATCGATTCCATTTCATTTTCAACATGGAGATAACCCTCCTACAATGTATTTACGGATAGAGGCACGGCAGCCAGCCGTGTCTTTTTCCATCTCATGCGTAGCTGTTAGAATGAGAGCGGATTGGACTGACGATGTAACCGAGAACTGATTGCA
>WREI01000035.1 GCA_009779405.1 Clostridiales bacterium | reverse complement strand
TTTTCTTGACCCATTCCTGCCACCTCCGTTGCTTTTCGTCTTGCAACTTACAGTGTATCGGATTCCGCTGCGCATGGGTCGCTTTTTATTTCTCTTTGGGCAGTTTATTTTACAACTTGCCTTTTCTATCTTTCCTTTCCAAGAAAGAACAGTGCG
Source organism: Clostridiales bacterium (assembly GCA_009779405.1). Classification (GTDB taxonomy): domain Bacteria; phylum Bacillota; class Clostridia; order Christensenellales; family CAG-138; genus WRCT01. The sequence goes on along the minus strand of WREI01000035.1, from coordinate 23,330 downwards.
AGGGTGCCGGGGCCGGAATGCGCGCCTATGATGGGGTCGAGTTCGCCTGTGTAGAGCTCGGCGATCGGCATGCGGGACTTGATTTCTGTAATCAAGGCGTCGCGCAGTTCGGGGGCGCGGGCGTCGTTGATCCATATGATGGGGGCGTCGTCGCTCTTCGTGGCTTCCAATTGATCGACCATACGCCCTATGGCGCGGTGCACGCCGCGCACCTTGTGCATGGAGATCAGGCGGCCCTCGTCATCCACGTGGAGCACGGGTTTGATGCCGAGGAGATTGGCCACTGCCGCCGCCAGGTTGCCAAGACGCCCGCTTTGCTTCAGATAGCGCAGGTCGGAGACCGTGAACCAGTGGCAAACGCGGAGCTTGTTGGCTTCACACCAGTCGCGCAGGGCGTCTATATCCAAGCCCGCGGCCTTTTGGCGAGCGGCCAGCGTTACAAACAGGCCCTCACCCAGCGCGGCACAGCGGCTGTCCACGATATAGATTTTGCGGTTGGGATACTCCCTGCGCAGGTCGGCCAGCGCGAGACCGGCGGCATCGAAGGTGGCGGAGAGCGCGGAGGAGAAGCAGATATAGAGGATATCCTCACCCGCGTTCAAGAGGGGGCGCATGACGCTGAAGATATCCTCGCGGTTCGCGCAGGAGGTGAATATACGCTTGCCTTCCAGCATGTATTCATAGAATACGGACAGGTCGACGGGCGAATTTTCGTCATAGCTCTTGTATTGCTTGTCCTCGATGTTGAAGGACAGCGGGATGATGGAGATATTGTTCTCCTTGGTCTGTGCGTTGGTCAGGTTGGCGCAGGAATCGGTGAGTATGCGATAGGGCATGGGGTACCTCCTATATATAGTGCTCTGATTGGTTGCAGGATGCGTTATATTGTTCACTACCATCTTATAGTTGCGCAGACGGGAATACAACCGCGTTTGCGGGGGGTATTGTGAAATTGTTGTGGCGTTTTGGATTGCTTCGCGGGATGCGACGGGCGGATGCTATCCGCCCCTACGGGTGGTATACGTTACGTGTTGTGCGAAAGCAAATATTTTCATTTGCCCCGATGATCGGGAACGAGTATAATGCAGGCATGCAATATTTATCAATCAAAACTCTATACTTAGAAGTGACGCATGCTTGCAACCAGCGCTGTCGGCACTGCTATTTGGACGCGGGGATGCATCATGCCGTGGAGGAAATGTCTTTTGCGCAGATTGCGGGCATCATACGGGCGTTTCATGCGCAGGGGGGCAGGTATATCATCGTTACGGGCGGGGAACCGTTGGTGCGGGGGGATATATTTGATATTTTGGATGTTATGGAGGGACTGCGTATCCCGTTTTGTTTTGCGTCGAACAGCCTTGCCCTGCATGGCGCGCGCTTAGAGAAGTTGGCGGTCTATACCTGTTTGGATATGTATTTTACGAGCATATTGGGGCGGGATGCGGCGCGGCACATGCATATCACCGGGCGGGACGGCTATGACCGGGTTCTGCATGCGCTGTCTTTTTTTGAGGGGAAAAAGGTTCCCGTCTATGTGCAGGTGACTTTGGCGAACGCTTATATCGATGATATGGAGGAGATTGCGGAGACTTTGCTTGCCTTTGACAACTGCACGGTGAAGTTTACGCCGATCGGGACTTTGGGACGGGAAGACGAGGAGAATGCGGAGCTTCTTATTCCGCAGAGCGCGTTTCCGCGTTTTCATGAGAAGATTGTTGCGTTGCAAGCGAGATATCCGAGATGGGTGGAGGATGGGAATATTCTGAACTTTGCGCAGATTGCAGGGCTGATGGATGATTATAAGGACAGGGAACTGTATGCGTTGGATTACGGGTTTGTCGCGGTGCGGCCCAACGGCGATTTGAGCTTTTCCTGTAATTTGGGCAATCCCTATGTGTTCGGCAAGGCATATGAGGGCCTGCGCATTCCGATAGACGGGAAGCTTCGCGATTATATCGACGCACTGCGTTATGCGGAACATGCCGCGCTGGAAGAAGCAGGGCGGGACATTGTGGAGTTGGATGTGACGGTGGACCGGTATATAAGAGCATATCACAGCAAAACGGAACTTACCATTCATAAAGTCTTGCCTGCGGATGCTCTTGCATATACAGCCTGCCATATCGCATGCTGGCAGGCGGCATACAAAGACATTATTCCCGACGACTACTTGCAAAATATGCCGAGCGAGCTTGCGCAGCGAGCGGAGCACTTGATCAAAAATCTTGGGGAGCAGACGGATCAATTTTACTATTACGTCTCGCTTGACAGGAAGATGACAGGCCGCCTGATTTTCGGCAAGGCGCATGATGCGGATAAACCCGATGCGGGCGAAATCGGTGCGATTTATTTGGAGGAGACATTCTGGGACAGGGGTTATGGGCGGCGGATGATGGATTTTGCAATGGATCACCTGAAAAGCATGGGCTATCGGGAGATCATTGTATGGGTGTTGAACGAAAATCATCGCGCAAGGCGCTTTTATGAGAAGTTCCACTTTGTTTTGGATGGCGCAAAACAAGAAATTGAAATCGGAAAACCGATGCTTATGGTGCGGTATGTTTGGGAGTTAACGCAATGAGATCACCTGTCACCGAAAAAATACGCGCCGCCGCCACGGCCTATCCCCTGCATATGCCGGGGCATAAGCGCAACCCCGCGTTTATGCCTGCGCTGAGCTGCGCGGAGGATATTACGGAACTGGCGGACTTTGACGATCTGCACCGACCCAGGGGCGTGTTGCGGGAGAGTATGGATTTTGCAGCGGGGCTTTACGGGGCGCGGCGGAGTTATTACTTGGTGAACAGCTCCACGGGTGGCATACTGGCTGCCATTGCTGCGGCGTGTCCACGAGGCGGTAAGGTGCTGCTCGCGCGGAACTGCCATATTTCCGCCTGGCACGCGGCGGAGCTGCTGGATTTGGATATTGTGCTGGCGGAGCCCGCCTGGTTGGGCGATTGGGGTTTGTATGGGGGCTTGGGAGTTGACACACTGACCGATGCGTTGGATGCGCATGCGGATATTGCGCTGGTTGTCGTCGTTTCGCCCACCTATGAGGGCATTGTGAGCGATATCCCCGCGCTGGCGGCGCTTTGCCACGCGCGGGGCGTGCCGCTGCTTTGTGACGCGGCGCACGGGGCGCATTTGGGATTTTGCTCTGATTTTCCGCAGAGCGCCGTGGGGGGCGGCGCGGACATTGTGGTGCAGAGCCTGCACAAGACCCTGCCTGCGCCGACACAATGCGCGATTTTGCATGTTTGTTCGGAGCGTGTTGGGGTCGATGCGGTTGAACATGCATTGCGGATATTTCAGACTTCCAGCCCCTCCTATCTGCTTGTCGCGGCGATGGACGCCTGCTTGCGTTTGATGGAGCGAGAGGGCGCGGCGCTGCTGGCGGCGCACGCGGAAAGGTTGGAACGGTTTTATCGGAAGGCGGAGGGGCTGGCGCATTTGCGCGTTTTGCCGCGCAGTATCTTGGATGCGCCGGATCGCGATATCAGTAAGATTTGGATTTCTACGCACGGGACGGATATCGATGGGGCGCAGTTATGCGAGACTCTGTTTGCGCGCGGGTTTGCGTTGGAGAGACAGAATCCTGCGGGCGCGCTGGCTATGACTTCGTTTTGCGATACGGATGCCGCTTTGGAGAGGTTTGCGCATGTGCTGTTGGCAGTTGACGCGGGGCTGTTGTCCCGAACTGCCCCTCCCCTGCCCCCGCCGCCTGCGCCGCTTGGGGGGAGATATGTTTATACCTGTCCGCCCGGGATACCGATGTAGGCGTGGGTGGGGCGTTTGCATACGGCTCCCGCGGGAGATGTTGCGTCCCCTACTCGGGTAATATGGGGGAGACGATTTCGAATTGGAAGTCGGCGAAGTTGATGTCACCCTCGGCGAATATGGTGGCATAGATATTGTTCTCGCCCGGCAGCAGGCGGAACTTGTCATCGGCGACCGTCAGTTCACCCGTGCCGATGCGATGCCCCTCCGCATCATAGAAGCTGATGCGCAGCATGCCGATGAGCGGCGCGGAGAATTTGCTGGTGCAGATGCCGTCCATCAGCACGCTGTCGCCGTACATATAGACGCGAATCTCCGAAAAACGCAGATAGTTGTCGAAATAGTGGGTCTTTTCATCGATGATGGGCAGGCCGTTCATATCCTGCACAAAGGGCTGGCCCGTGAGATAGGGCAGCTCCACGCGCCGTTCGCTCAGGGGCGTGGGGGCGGCGCTCACGGTCGGCTCGTTATAGTGCAGCACCAACTTCTGCCGCACGCAGGCGCAGAGCAGGAGGAGTAAGATCAGGATGGGGAGGATAGGTTTGCGCATGGTGGCTCCTTTTTTAAGGGGAAAGTGGAAAGTTAGGGGGAACCGGGGATAGGGGGACAAACTTTGATTAGAAATGCGGAGCATTTCTCACCTTCACTTTCCTCTTTCCACTTTCCTCTTTCATCTTCCTGTCAGAATTCTCTGTTTCAGGGCATACAACGCATCCGATAAGTCCACCTTATACACGTGCGGGTTGCGGACGCGTTTGTATTCGTCCCAGAAGGTGGACAGTTCTTGGGCGGCATAGGCGCGGATTTCTGTGACCGGGGGGCTTTCGTATACGCATGCGCCGCCTTTGAATATGGGGATGAGCAGTTCGCGCGCGGTGAAGTCTGCCAGGGTCATTCGCTTGTAGGGCGCGAGGGGGTCGAAGATGGTCAGGGGGCGGCTTGTGTCGATTGTTTCTTCTTCCAATTGCAGGAGGTCGGCGATGGCTTTGCCCTCGGGGTCATAGAGACGGCTGACCTTCTTGACGCCGGGGTTCGTGGTCTTTTCGGGGTTGTCGGAGAGCTTCATCTTGGGTGTGACGACGCCGTTCTTGATCTCCGCGCTCATTTTATATACGCCGCCCAATGCCGGGCAATCCTCGGAAGTGATGAGCCGCGTGCCGACGCCCCAGGAATCTATTTTCGCGCCCTGCATCTTGAGGTCGCGGATCAGATGCTCGTCCAGATCGCCGCTGGCGCAGATGCTTGCATTTTCAAAGCCTGCCGCGTCCAGCATTTCGCGCGCCTTCTTGCTCAGATAGGCCAAATCGCCGCTGTCGAGACGTATGCCGACGGGTATATGGCCCGCGTCGCGCAGTTCGCGGAAGACCGTGATGGCGTTGGGCAGGCCCGAGCGCAGGGTATCATAGGTGTCCACCAGCAGCATGCAGGTATCGGGAAAGACCTTGGCATAGGCGCGGAAGGAGGAGAGCTCATCGGGGAAACTCATCACCCAACTGTGGGCATGCGTACCCGCGACGTTGAGGGCGAACAGCTCGCCCGTCAGTACATTGCTGGTCGCCGTGCAACCGCCGATGACGGCCGCTCTGGCGCCCAGGATGCCCGCGTCCGGCCCCTGTGCGCGGCGCAAGCCGAACTCCAGTACCGCGTCGCCCTCTGCGGCATAGCAGACCCGCGAGGCTTTGGTGGCGATCAGGGTTTGGTGGTTGATCAGCGTCAGCAGCGCGGTCTCCACCAATTGCGCTTCCATCAGCGGCGCGCGCACGCGCAGGAGCGGCTCGCCGGGGAACGCGACGCTGCCCTCGGGCATGGCATATAGCTCACCCGTGAAACGCAGACCGCGCAGGGCGCTGAGGAACTCCTCATTAAAAAGGCGCAGACTGCGCAGATAGCGGATATCCTCCTCCACAAAGCGCAGATTTTGAATGTATTCGATGACACTCGACAGGCCCGCGACCAGCGCATAGTGCAGCGGTTCGCGGGGACGAAAGAAGAGGTCAAAGACCCCTTCTGTTTGCGTCATGCCCTCCCTAAAATACCCGTACATCATGGTGAACTGGTACAGGTCGGTCAACATGGATAAGTTGCGCGGGTGGTTGTGGTGGTTCATGGGACTCCTGTTTTTATGAGTGGAAAGAGGAGAGTGGAAAGATACTTTTATATCACTTTCCCCCGCTGAGTCTAACTTTCCTCTTTCCTCTTTCAACTTTCCTCTTCCAAACCATCCTGTTTCCTCGCCCGTTTCCCCAACACCCCTGCGGTGACGGCGCCGCCTATAAAGAGGACGCCTACGCCAAGCAGTATTGCTACCCACATGGTGTTTTTGGGCTTTGGCGGGTTGTCGATCTCGCCGTTGTTGTTATCTTCCGTATTGCGCTCGGTATCGCCGGGATCGGTTCGAGTGACGAACCCGTCATCCGGCCATTCGTCTCCGGGGTTGTCGTCGGGGTTGTCGGGATCATTCTTATCCTTGGGGCTATTCGGGTCGTCTGTGCCGCGCAGATTGTTCGGCGCTATGGTCGCGCTCGGGTCTCTGGTGGATTTGGGGGCGCTCGAGCCGCTCGGCCTGGCCGTTGCCTGCGTGCCGGCCGGAAGGATGGTTGCGGAGACGATCACCGGATCCGGCGTCGGCAGGGGCGCTGCGCTTTGCCCGGGCTGCGCGGGTACAGTGATGACGCCGCCGACGGGTGGCAGCGTACCCGCCACCGTATCCCGTTTATTATCCTTCAAGATGCCATAAGACGCGTTGCTGATCAGCAGCCAGCCACCCTCCGCAGAGAGTATCTCAAAATATGCTGTGTACATGACGCCGTTCTTTGCGGGGCCGTTTTCCTTGTATGCCCCATAGCTGCGCACTACGCCGGGGTCATTCATGTTGGTGGCAATCAACGCGTTTTCCAAGAGCCCGCCCTTCACCACGGTATCATCAAAGGCCGCCAGACGCAGCTGGGCCGGATTATAGTGAATCTCCATGCCCCAGTAAGATAACTCGTATTTTGTCACAAGCAGGATATCCACCGTTACGATATCGCCCACCTTGCCCGAGACATCCCGTTGCAGCCAAAACTGGAGGTCCGCATTGGGATTGGGGGTGGCGTTGGGGTCGGGGATTTCGGCGGCAAGCACTACCAGACCCGGCAGGGCAAGCAATATTGCCAATAAGATAACCATGATCTTCTTCATAAAGTTTCCTCCATAAGTTGCGCGGAATCGCTGCACTAAATTGCTTTCCAAAGTATACAGCAGACGGGACTGTAAGTCAAATTTTCCATTGTGTCATTCTCGTAATATTTTATCGCATAGCAGGGCAATAAACCGTTCATTGCTTAGGTTTGTGAAATAGGCCGATACGTCGGTATCCCGGAGCAGGGCGCGGATTTCCTCCACGCGAGGACGCTTCCCGCAAAGCGTTTGGGCGAGCTCACGCGGGTCTTTTTGGAAGAAGAAGTCGCCGTAGAAGGCTATGTTTTTGATGCGCTCGTCGGGGTCGGTTTCGAGCTGTATTTCGATGCTGCCGACGCCATCGAAGCGTTTTCGTCTGTTGGGGGCGGCGGCTTTGCCGTATATCCATCCCTCGGTGGTGTATATTTCACTTTGCCATTGCCGGGCTTGGGCTTCTTCCGCGCCGCTGAGGGTGTAGTCCTGCATATCGAAATGGGCGCGCATATAGGTTTCCAAGTAGCTGATAAACGAATTTACGTCCATGTTTCCTTGGATATATGGCTTTACATTCGTCACCCGCGAACGGACGGAGGGGACGCCCTTGGCCGCCAGCTTGTCCGGGGCGGCGACAAGCGAAGCTTCCACTGCATCGAGATTGGAATCGAACATGATGGTGCCGTGGTGCATAACGCGCCCGTCTTTTTGGTACATCGCATTGCCCGAGAATTTCCGCCCCTCCGCCACCATATCGTTGCGGCCCGTGATCTCTGCGGGCACGCCGAGGGCGCACAATGCGTCGCGCACAGGCGCGCAGAAGCGGCGGAAATCGAGGGAACTGCCATCGGAGACGAAGGTGAAGTTCACGTTGCCGAGGTCGTGATAGACCGCACCGCCGCCCGAGAGTCGCCGGGCGACCGTCACACCGTTCGCGCGTACATAGTCGAAGTTGATCTCGGCGCGGGCGTTTTGGTTTTTGCCTATGACGATCGTATTGCGGTTTTGCCACAGGAAGAAATAGGTGCAGCGGCGGTCGAGCAGGTCAAATATCACCTGTTCGACCGCCAGGTTGTGGTGGGGGTTGTGGGACTTGCTTTTCAGGTAGCGCATCATGGGGATAGCATAGCATGGATTGTGGTGCGGGGCAACAGGAAAACGCGCAATGTTCAATGTTCAACGCGCAATGCGCAATACAGACGCGTGTTTCTGCCGACATTGAACATTACGCGTTGAGCATTTTGCGCATTGCCCCTGTACAGAAACACGTCAATGGGTGTATAATATAGCTGTAAAAATTTGTGGCGAGGTAGTTGAAATGGAACAGAGCATCAAATATACCCCTTTGTATGAGAAGCATGTTGCGTTGGGCGGGCGGATGGTTCCCTTTGCGGGGTATATGCTGCCCATACAGTATGCCGGGGTGATTGAGGAGCATATGGCCGTGCGGCGGGCGGCGGGGATCTTTGACGTGTCGCATATGGGCGAACTGTTTTTGGAAGGGCCGGACGCGGGGGTGAACCTTCAATATTTGCTGACCAATGATTTTTCCGCGATGCGGGACGGCAGGGTGCGCTATTCGCCGCTCTGCAACGAGGGCGGCGGGATTGTGGACGATTTGCTGGTGTATAAACTGAGCGATACGAAATTTATGCTGGTGGTAAACGCCGCGAACCGTGAGAAGGATTTTGCGTTTATGCAGGGGCATCTGTTCGGCGATGCGATACTGCGGGACGCATCCGAGGACTTTGCGCAGATTGCGGTGCAGGGGCCACTGTCGCGGGGGATACTGGAAGCGGTGGCGGACGCGCTGCCCGAGAAGTATTATACTTTTATAGACGGTGTGCGGATTGCGGGCGCGCAGTGCCTTGTGTCTCGCACCGGGTATACCGGGGAGTTGGGTTATGAGATTTACTGCCCCGCGGCATCTGCGGCTGCGATTTGGGATGCGCTGTTTGCGGCGGGCGCGGGGATGATTCCCTGCGGATTAGGCGCGCGGGACACCCTGCGCTTGGAAGCGGGCATGCCGCTCTACGGGCATGAGATGGACGACAGCATCAGTCCCTTGGAGACGGGGCTGGACTTTGCCGTGAAGCTCGGGAAGGCGGATTTTATCGGCAAGGCGGCGATGATTGCGCGGGGTGAGCCGAAGATCGTTCGGGTTGGATTGCGCATCACCGGGCGCGGGATAGCCCGGGAAAACTGCCCCGTGCTGGCGGAAGGGAGACAGATAGGTCGGGTCAGTTCGGGAACCCATCTCCCCTATCTCGGCGCGGCCTATGCGATGGCGATGCTTGAGCGGGAATACGCGGCGCTCGGAACCGTGCTGGCCGTGGATGTGCGCGGGCGTATGCTCGACTGCGAGGTTGTGGAGTTGCCGTTTTATAAGGCCGGGAAGTGAAGGGGGTTCGCGCATGAGAGAGGGCAGACAGGGTATACGGCTGCGGGCAGTGTCGCCGATATTGGTGTTTCTGCTGCTGGCGGTTCTAATTGTGAGTTGCCCGTCCTCGCATACATGTGAAGAGGGGACGGTGACGCCGAAGCCCGGCACGGGCGTTACGCTGGAAATCGCGGGGCAGCAGGTTGGAGCGGAGGACAGTACCCTCAAGATAAACGCGCGCAGTTTCACAGAGCGCGATATGGAGGAACTGTTGAAGATGACCGGGCTTCAATACCTGACGATACGCGACAGCGAGATTGCGGATATCGCGGCCTTTGCCACCCTGACGGATCTGAAGATGCTGGATTTGAGCTATAATCAGATCGGCGATATTACGGCGCTGGCTGCGCTGACCAATTTGGAGATGCTCTTCCTGTACGACAATCAGATTAGCGATATTTCGGCGCTGGCCGGGTTGACGAATTTGAAGGAACTGCATTTAGGGAAGAATCGGGTGGCCGATATTTCGGCGCTGGCCGCGCTGACCGAGCTGACTTTGCTGGAATTGGGGAGCAATCAAATCGGCGATATTTCGGCCCTGGCTACGCTGACGAAACTGACGCATTTGGATTTGGGGGAGAATGCGATTGGGGATATTTCGGCGCTGGCTTCACTGTATAATCTTGTATGGCTGGTTTTGAGTGAGAACCAAATCGCCGATATTTCGGCTTTGGCGGTAACGGCCGGTTTGTATTATCTGTATCTGTCCGGCAATCGGATTGGCGAGGTGACGGCGTTGGCTTCGCTGGTTAATCTGGCAAGCCTTGATTTGGCGGGTAATAAAATTGATGATGTGTCGGCCTTGGCTTCGCTGAAGAATTTGGCGAAGCTGTATTTGGGGGGCAATGCGCTGAATGAAGAACAGGTGGACGGCTTGCGGGAAGCGCTGCCGAACTGTGAGATACTGCTTTATGAGAAGGAATCGCAATGAAGAAGTGTAGAGTTTGGGTGAAAGTGGCGGCGGTGCTGTTTGCGTTGTTGCTGGTTGCGGGGTTTATGCCGGGCTGCGCAGACGATGACGGCTCTCCTCTTACCATCGCGGGGCAGCAGGTTGCGCGGGATGAAACGTTTTTGGAAATCGAGAGCGGCACGCTTACCGAAGCGGATATGAAGAACATTTCTAAACTCACGAATTTACGGGAGCTGCGGTTGAAGGGTTGTCGTTTGCAGGACTTGCGGCCCCTCGGCTCTCTTGTGAATTTGGAAAAGCTGGACTTGCAGAGGAACGATATCAGCGATATATCGGCTCTATCCAAGCTGAAAAACCTGACGCAACTGAGTCTGTACAACAATCGAATCAGTGATATTTCAGCGCTTTCCAAACTGCACAATCTGACCGTGCTGGATTTATCTTTCAATCAAGTCAGTGATATATCGGCTGTGTCCGAATTGGCGAACCTGACGTTTTTGGATTTGCATGTCAATCAAATCAGCGATGTATCGGCCGTGTCCGGGCTGGTAAATCTGAAAACCCTGAAAGTATCGAACAATAAGATCAGCGATATATCCGCCGTTTCGGCATTGAGGAATCTGGAAAGACTGACCTTGTCCCATAACCTGATCAGCGATCTGTCACCCTTAACGCTATTGACGAGTTTAGACACACTGTGGTTATCGAACAATCCAATCAGCGATATATCGGCGTTGTCCGGATTGGTGAATTTGCGCACGCTGAATTTGGATTCAACCGAGATCACTGACTTGTCAAAACTGCCGCCGAATGTGGAATGGCTGTATTTATGGGATAATAAAATCAGTGATATATCGGCGCTCTCCGCGTTGACAAAATTGTACAGCCTTGATTTGGCGTCCAATGAAATCAAGGATATTTCGGCTCTGTCCGCGCTCACGCAGTTGGACTCTTTGGATCTGGCTCACAATCAAATCGTCGATATATCGGCTCTGTCCACCCTAACGAGTCTGAGATCTTTGGGTTTATACGACAATCAAATCAGCGATGTATCGGTGCTGTCCACGCTGACCGGTTTAGAAACCCTGGGTCTGGATGGCAATCAAATTGCCGATATATCCGGCCTGTCCACACTGACGGGTTTGACCGGGTTGAATTTGAGCGACAACCAAATCAGCGATGTATCTGTCTTGTTCTCGTTGAAGAACTTGACGAAACTATACATAAGCGACAATGCGCTGACGCAGGAGCAGATTGACAGCCTGCAAGACGCCTTGCCAAACTGCGAAATAAAATCATAAAAGGAGAACCACCATGCAAACACCAAACGAACTACTCTATGCCGCGTCCCATGAATGGATACTCTTTGCCGATGACGGCAGCGCCAAAGTCGGACTGACCGATTTTGCCCAGCATGCGCTGGGGGACATTGTGTTTGTGAACCTGCCCGAGGTGGGCACGCGCGTCGCCGTGGGCGAGAGTGTCGGCGACGTCGAAAGCGTCAAGGCCGTGTCGGACATCTATTCCCCGCTGGCCGGGGTGATTGTGGCCGTCAATGAGGCGCTGATGGACGCGCCCGAGAGCCTGAACGGCGACCCCTATGGCGCGTGGCTCTTTGAAGTGGGCGAGATTGAGGGCAAGGCCGAGCTGCTCAGCGCGGTGGCCTATGACGCGTTTTGCGAGGAAGCAAAATAATATGGGAAATTATCTCCCCTCCACCGACGCGCAGCAGCGCGAAATGCTGGCCGCGCTGGGCTTAAGCGAAAAGGAAGAATTGTTTTCCTCCGTGCCGCGCGCGCTGCGCGCGGGGGCTTTGGATATGCCGAACGGCAAGCCGGAATTCGAAGTTTTGCGCGAGATGGAGCGGCTTGCGGCGCAAAATACCGTCTTCCCTTCCGTCTTTCGCGGCGCGGGCGCTTACCGCCACTATATCCCCGCCATTGTGAAGAGCGTCACCTCCAAAGAGAGTTTTGTCACGGCCTATACGCCCTATCAGGCGGAACTTTCGCAGGGCGTGCTGCAATCCATCTTTGAATACCAGACCATGATCTGCGAGTTGACGGGGCTGGCCGCCGCCAACGCTTCCGTCTATGACGGCGCGACCGCCGCCGCCGAGGCCGCCGCGCTCTGCCGCGAGCGGGGGCGCACCAAGACCCTGCTTTCGGCGGGCGCGCATCCCGATGTGATTGCCGTCGTGCAGACTTATTGCTATGCGTCGGGGCACGCGCTGGAATTGATACCCCTGCGCGACGGGGCGACGGATTTGGACGCGCTGGCGGGGATGATAGACGGGACGGTTTCGGCTGTTTATATGCAGCAGCCCAACTATTTTGGATTGATTGAAGATTGCGCGCGGGCGGCGCAGGTGGCGCATGCGGGCGGGGCGAAGTTCATCATGGGCGTCAACCCGATTGCGGCGGCGATTCTGAAGAGCCCGGGCGAATGCGGTGCGGATATCGCGGTCGGCGAGGGGCAGCCGCTGGGCATGCCGCTCAGTTTCGGCGGGCCTTACCTCGGCTTTATGGCATCCACGACCGCGCTGATGCGCAAACTGCCGGGGCGCATTGTGGGGCAGACTGTGGACGCGGACGGCAGGTGCGCGTTTACGCTCACTTTGCAGGCGCGGGAGCAGCATATACGGCGCGAGAAGGCGGCGTCCAATATCTGCTCGAATCAGGCGCTCTGCGCGATGACCGCGGCGGTTTATCTAGCGGCTATGGGGCCGCAGGGTTTGAAGGAAGTGGCGGAACAGTGTATGGCGAAGGCGCATTATCTGGCGGAGCGTTTGGATGCGATCGGGTTTCATCGAGTGCATTGCGGGGCGTTTTTTCATGAGTTCCTCACCACCTGTCCCGGCAATGTCGCTGTGATTCTGAAAGCGTTGGAAGCGCGCGGGATATTGGGTGGGCTGGAAATCGAAGGCAATATACTGTGGTGCGCTACGGAGATGAACAGCAAAGAGGAGATTGACAGACTGGTGGAGGTGTTGGGATGAAGTTGCTGTTTGAAAAGAGCGTGCAGGGTCGCAAGCTCGGCTTGCTGCCCGTTTGCGATTTGCCGAAGGTGGAATTGGATGATTGTTATGTGCGAAACCAAGCGCCGCGCTTGCCGGAGCTTTCGGAGAGCGACCTCTCCCGCCATTATTCCGAATTGGAGCGCAGGACGCACGGCGTGAACAACGGGTTTTATCCGTTAGGCTCCTGCACGATGAAATACAATCCCGCCGTCAATGAGCAGGTAGCGCGGCTGGCGGGCTTTGCCGATATACACCCCCTGCAATCGGCGGACACCGTGCCGGGGGCGTTGGAGGCGTTGCGGCTGGCCGAAACCATGCTGGCCGAGGTAAGCGGTATGGATGCCGTAACTTTGCAGCCCGCGGCGGGCGCGCACGGGGAGTTTACCGGGCTGCTGCTGATCAAAAAACACCATGAGAGCCGCGGGGACACGGGGCGCAATGTGATACTCGTACCCGATTCGGCGCACGGAACCAACCCCGCGACGGCGGCGATGTGCGGCATGCGCGTCGCGCATATCCCCTCGGGCGCGGACGGGTGCGTGGATATCGGGAAACTGCGCGCGGCTGTCGGCGCTGACACGGCGGGGATTATGCTGACCAACCCCAACACGCTCGGCATTTTTGAGAAGGATATCGCAGAGATACTGGAAATCATCCACGCGGCGGGCGCGCTGGCCTATTGCGACGGCGCGAACCTGAACGCCATTATGGGCATCGCGCGGCCGGGCGATATGGGCTTTGACTGCATTCATATGAACCTGCACAAGACCTTCTCCACCCCGCACGGGGGCGGCGGGCCGGGCGTGGGCGCGGTCGCCTGCAAGGCGTTTTTGGGCGAGTTCCTGCAGGATACCCGCGTGAAGGCCTTTCACGGGAACTTTTTGGTGGTGATTCGGGCCCTCGCCTATATGCTGACCCTCGGCGCCGACGGGCTGCGGGCCGCTTCCGAGACGGCGGTGCTGAACGCGAATTATTTCAAAAAGCTGCTGGCGGAACGCTATACAGTGCCGCACGGTGAGAATTGTTTGCATGAGTTTGTGATATCCATGGAAAAGGAAGCGGCGCAGGGCGTGACCGCGCTGGACATTGCCAAGCTGCTGATTGACCGCGGCATACATCCGCCGACCATCTATTTCCCGCTGATTGTGCGGGAAGCGCTGATGGTGGAGCCGACCGAGACCGAGAGCCGCGAGACGCTGGATGAAGCGGCACGGGTGTTTATTGAGATTTACGATGCCGCGATGGCGGACCCGGTGCTCGGCAAGGTCGCGCCGCAGAATGCCGCGATACGCAGGCCGGACGAGGTGGCGGCGGCGCGGAGTCCGGTTGTGCGGTATACGTGGTAGAAAGGCAGGGTATAACGCCATGGAAAAAAAAGAAATTGAAAAATAAAAGAACATACATGATGATTGCCATCCTCTCTTGTTATTCATCGCTTCTTGTAATAGTTATCAGTAACGTGCCGCTATACTTATGGGTGTTGATCATGTTTCCGACTACCTTCATAGCCGCGATTTCTATGTTTTCTGTTTCCAAGATTTTTGAATTAGAAGAAAATCAAAAGAAAATTCAAGAGGAAATGAAGCAATTATCAAACCGTTGATTTGATGAACGGCTGCATACATTGCATAGCCGCATGGATTGCTTCGTCGTGTTTCTATCAGGTTGCGAGGGCTGCTCCTCCTCGCAATGACGGCTCGCCGAACTTGACCGCATGTATCGTCATTGCGGGGAAGCGAGAATTTTATTCGGAGGTATCATGCACTACGATCTAATCATAATCGGCGCGGGGCCTGCGGGGTATGAAGCGGCGCTTTTTGCCGCGCGTCTTGGGCGCAGGGTCGCGCTCGTGGAAAAGCGCGAATTGGGCGGCACCTGCCTGAACCGCGGCTGTATTCCCACGAAGGCCTTGCTGCACGCGGCGGAGTTGTTTCGCGCGGCGGGGGACGCCGGGAGCTTTGGCGTCGCCTGCGAGGGCGTGGGCTATGATATGGATGCAATCTTTGCGCGGAAGGATGCTGTGGTGGAACGGTTGCGCGGGGGCGTTGCGTCATTGCTGGCAGCGGCCAAGGTGGACGTGCTGCGTGGCGCGGCCACGATTCCCGAGAAGGGGAAGGTTCGGGTTGGGGATACCGTTTATGAGACCGAACATATCCTGATTGCCACGGGCGCGGCGGCGGCGCGGCCGCCGGTGGAGGGGATAGAACTGCCGGGCGTTGTCACCAGCGACGAATTGTTGGCGCAGGCGGCGGATTTTGATTCCATCGCCATTATCGGCGGCGGGGTGATCGGCATGGAGTTTGCGAGCTTTTATTCTGCGCTCGGCAAGCGGGTCTCCGTCATTGAGTTTATGCCGCGCATACTGCCCGGCTTTGACCGCGAGGTTTCGCAGAATCTCAGCATGATCCTGAAACGGCGCGGCGTGGATATACGCGTCGGCACGGCCTTGCAGCGCATACGCGCGGACGCGGGCAGTTTGGTATGCGAGTGCGATAAAACTTCTGTGGCGGCGGACAGGGTGCTGATTGCGACCGGGCGCAGACCGTATTTCGAGGGGTTGTTTTCGGACGCGTTGGGCATACAGACGAATCGCGGGATTGTCGTCAACGCAGACTTTCGGACTTCGGTCGAGAGCATATACGCAGTCGGTGATGTGGTGGACGGGGGCGTGCAGCTTGCGCACCTCGCCACGGCGCAGGCGCTCTATGCGGTGGCGCGGATGGCGGGCGCGGAGCCGGAAACAAACCTCGGCGTGATTCCCTCCTGCGTCTATACCAGCCCCGAGATCGCCGCCGTCGGCCTGACCGAAGCGGAGGCCAAGGAGCGCGGTATTGCGGTCAGGACGGGGAAATATCCGATGTCGGCCAACGCGCGGACACTGATTGACGATGCCGAGCGCGGGTTTATCAAGTTGGTTTTCGACGCCGCAAGCGGGCAGACTTTGGGCGCAACGCTGATGTGCGAGCGCGCGAGCGATTTGATTGGCGAACCGGCGCTGGCCGTGGCCAAGGGGCTGGGCGCGGCGGATATTTCCGGGGTTATTCACGCGCATCCGACTTATTATGAGGGCTTGGCGGAGGCGACGCGGCGGTAGCAATCATCCATCATTTTGCGTTGCGCGTTGAACATTGCGCGTTAGTTTTGACAGCTATTATGCTCACTCCCATCATATAGTTATGTGGGGGAATTTTTTTGTTTATTTTGAAGCGCGGATATATTCTTGTTGTGTTTGCGGGGGCGTTGCTGCTGGCGGGGCTGTTGTTGTTGCGCGGCTTTCGGGCGCGCGCGGTGCCTGCGAGTGCGCCGGGGCATGGGTATACGGTGTATTTGACCTTTGACGACGGGCCATCCAAAAATACGGAGGCGGCCTTGGATGTTTTGAAGGCGCAGGGGGTGCGGGGAACCTTTTTTGTGATTGCGCAGGCGGATGAATATGAATTGTCGCTTTATAAGCGCATTATTTGGGAGGGGCATGCGCTGGGGCTGCACAGCTATACGCACGATATGCACGGGATTTACGCTTCGACGGCTGCCTATATCGACGATTTTGAGCGCGTGCGCGACTGGCTGCTGGAGAGTACCGGAATCAGCACGCATATTTGCCGCATGGTGGGCGGCGGCGGGCCGGGGCTTTGCTCCAAGGCTATGCGCAATGCGATTGTGGCATATTTCGATGAGAACGGTTACGCCTGCTATAACTGGGACATAGACCCGCGCGATTCGGGCGCGTATCCGAAGGCGGCAGACACAATTGCGCGGAACATCATCGATGCCGCGCGCAAAAAGCCCGATCAGGACCTGGTGATATTGCTGCACGACGACCGGATGCGGCGCACGCTGGCACAGGCACTGGAGATTATCATCCCCTATTTTCGGGAGCGCGGTTATGATTTCGGCGTGCTGGGCCGGGATACCGTCTTGGACGGGAGCCGTGCACGCATGGGGAGCGATTAGGCGCGCTTCACTTCAGGAAGAGGACGGAGGACGCAATAACGAATTGGGCCGCATAGTAGAGCCCGTGGTTGAG
Organism: Clostridiales bacterium; assembly: GCA_009779405.1. Classification (GTDB taxonomy): domain Bacteria; phylum Bacillota; class Clostridia; order Christensenellales; family CAG-138; genus WRCT01. The sequence goes on along the minus strand of WREI01000035.1, from coordinate 6,004 downwards.
CACTACGTTGACGGGCGTGTTTTTATCCTTGCCGAAATACATGCCCGACAGCACCAAATCGGACAGGAAGAACAGCGCGATGCCGCCTACCATGACGATCCATACCGTGGCGCCGCTTGTGATGGCGGCAAACAGAGAGCTTGAGAAGGAGAACGCAAGGACGAGGGTATAGAGAAAGCAGGTCAGTCTGAATCGGCCATAATGCATTTTCATGGGCTTCTCCATCACAAGTACGCCGCCTGCCAACAGCGCCGCGAGACCCACCGATGCCAAGAGCGTCCATATTTTCCATTGGGAATGCAGGAGTATCGCCGCGCTGTAAAACGACTGGGCGATCAAAAACGAATAGAACCCCGTAAACAGATAGGTGTCCCGATCTTTTTGGTATATCCATTTCAAATCTAACCAGAGATCCCCCAGCAAGCTCACAAGCAGACCGGCTATGATGAGAAAGCCATAGTCCGTCGTATTGACGCGCAGGGCCATACAGGCGCTGAGGATGAAAAACACGCTCGGCGCCGCCTTTGCGATCAGGCCCGCCACGCCGCCGCGGGCCACGCGGATGATCAAAAACGCCACGGTCGCGGCGACGCCCAATGCCAGTGCAGTCCAGTAAAGATACATGCTAAACTCCTCCCGTTTCATCACGGATTCTATAAATTATAGTAGCATTGTTTTGGAGATTTCGCAATAGTTTGGATTTGCGATTTTTCGCGATTTCCGCATCTTTACAGCGCGATGCATTTGTGGTACATTTATTATGGTGATTTGTGAGGGTATGATGACACAGGAACAATTGGACACGCTGCTGGCGCGCGTTACAACGCCCGCGCGCTATGCGGGCGGCGAATGGAATATGTGCGGGAAGGGCGATGCGTTTTTGCGCGTCTGTCTCTGCTTCCCCGATGTGTATGAGATCGGGATGAGTCATTTGGGCTCGCGGATTTTGTATGAGATTCTGAACGCGCGCGAGGATACGCTTTGCGAGCGCGCGTTTGCACCCTGGACGGATATGGAGACGGCCCTCCGAGAAACGGGCTTGCCGCTCTTTTCGCTGGAGACGCGGCGCCCCCTGGCGGCATTCGATCTGGTCGGCTTTTCCCTGCTCTATGAGATGTGCTATACGAATATACTCTGTATGCTGGAGTTGGGGGGCATCCCCTTGCGGGCGGCTGAGCGTGGGGAATCGCATCCCATTGTGCTGGCGGGCGGGCCTTGCACGGTGAACCCGGAGCCTATTGCGCCCTTCTTCGATGCTGTTTTGGTCGGCGACGGTGAGGAAGCCATTGCGGAGATTGCGGACGCGATGGTGGCGGCCAAGCGGGACGGACTGACGCGGGCGGAGACTTTGCGTGCATTGGGTAAGATTGAGGGGATTTATATTCCATCCGCGCCAAGACGTGTGCGGCGGCGCGTGGTGCGGGATTTGGCAGCTGTACCCTATTTGGAGAAGCCAATCGTGCCGAATATGGGGATTACGCACGACCGCGTCAGTTTGGAAGTGATGCGTGGCTGCGGGCGCGGCTGCCGCTTCTGTCAGGCGGGCTATATCTATCGGCCCATGCGCGAGCGCGCCGTGCCTGCGCTGTTGGAGCAGGCGCAGAAATTGGTGGACTGCACGGGCTATGACGAGGTGTCCCTGCTGTCATTGAGCACGGGGGATTATACGGGCATACACGAACTGCTGCCGAACATTATGGACAGTATGGCTGCGCAGAAGGTGTCGGTCGCCCTGCCCAGCCTGCGCGTGGATTCGCTGCTGGCGGAGGATTTTGAGAAGATGCGCTCGGTGCGCAAGGCGGGGCTCACCTTCGCGCCCGAGGCGGGTACGCAGAGACTGCGGGACGTGATCAATAAAAATATCACCGAGGAGGATCTCTTGCGCGCCGTGGGCGACGCGTTCAGCGCCGGATGGTCGGGCGTGAAGCTGTACTTTATGATGGGCCTGCCGACCGAGACGGACGAGGATTTGCTGGGGATTGCCGACCTGACGCAGAAGGTGTTCCGCAAATATAAGGAGACGCCGCCCCATTTGCGCGGGAAGGGGCTGCGGATCACGGTTTCGGTCTCCACTTTTGTACCCAAGCCACATACGGCCTTCCAGTGGTGTCCGCAGATTTCGCGGGAGGAGATTTTGCGGCGGCAGCGATTGCTGTTTGACGCGTTCCGACAGGTGAAGGGCGCGGAGTTGAAATGTCACTCCTCCCCCGTCTCCCTGTTGGAAGCGGCCTTTTCGCGCGGGGACCGCGCGCTGGCGGAGGTATTAGAGAGCGCATACCGCGCGGGGGCGCGCTTTGATTCCTGGACGGAGCGCTTTTCGCAGAGTGCCTGGGACGAGGCGTTTGCGGAGCGGGGCTTGACGGCGGAGCAGTATGCGCATGCCGCGCCTGCGTTGGACGACCCGCTGCCCTGGGATCACATTGACGTGCTGGTGACGGAGGAATATTTGGCGCGGGAATATGAAAGGGCACTGGCGGGGGCGCTTACGGGTTATTGCCGCGATGGTTGCAACGGCTGTTTCGGGAAAGACTGCAAAGCATTCTGTGAGGTGGCGCAATGAAGATTTTCACCGCCATCAGCAAGGGGCAAGCCGCCGCCTATACCTCGCACTTGGATTTTCAGCGCGTCTTGCAGCAGGCGGCGCGGCGGGCGAAGCTGCCGCTGGCCTATTCGCAGGGCTTCAGCCCGCACCCGCTCTTTGCCTTTGCCACCGCGCTGGCCACGGGCTATTCGAGCGACGGCGAGTGGGTGGAGATGGAGCTTATCGAGGATCTTTCGCCCAAGGATTTCATCAAACGGCTGAACGCGCAACTGCCGCCAGGTCTGCGCGCGGTGCAGGCGATGGTCGCGCCCCTGACGGCGAAGTCGCTGGCCTCGGGCATGGAAGCCGCCCTGTATGGCATTGTGCTGGATTGCAATGCCTCCATTGCGGAGGACGCGGTGCGGGCGGCGTTTGCCGGGATATTGGCGGACACGGAGATATTGCACGAGAAAAAGGGTAAGGGCGGATTGAGCATGGTCAATATACGCCCGCAGATTTTGGAGTTGCGGCTGTTGGCCGTGAGCGGTTCCACCGTCTTCCTCCGCGCGAAGGGAGTGTTGACGGCGGCGGGCGGACTGCGCCCGGAATTTTTGGTCAAGACTGTATTGGAACGGTTACAAGTAAACGGCACGGCACGTGTCCATAGAGAGAGGATTTGTTTCTCCCGCGATTCGGCTGTGTTTTAATTTTATAGGAGTTTTATATGAACAAGGAAATTTTGGTAGACGCGAACGCGTTTGAGACGCGTGTCGCAGTGGTGGAGGACGGCACGCCCGTCGAGCTCTATATCGAGCAGGAGGGCAACGACCGTCTGGTGGGCAATGTATACCTCGGGCGCGTAGAGAACGTGCTGCCGGGCATGCAGGCGGCCTTTGTGGACATAGGCCAGCCCAAGAACGCGTTCCTATACGTGGGGGACGTGGTGATACCGGGCGACGCCTATGACGAACTGCCGGGCGTACCCGAGAAAAAGAAGATCACGGACTTTTTGAAGGCGGGGCAGAGCATACTGGTGCAGGTGGCCAAGGACCCGCAGGGCAGCAAGGGCGCGCGCGTGACGACCCACCTGACGCTGGCGGGGCGCAACCTTGTGCTGATGCCGACCATGGACTATGTGGGCGTAAGCAAGCGCATCGATGCGGATAGCGAGCGCAAGAAGGTGCGCGAGATCGCCACCGCCATCAAGCCCAAGGGCATGGGGATCATCGTCCGCACGGCGGCCAGCGAGGCCAACGCGCGCGAGGTGCTGCGCGAGGATTTGGACAGTTTGACGACCCTCTATGACGATATCCAAAAGAAGGCGGCGCGACTCTCCCCACCCGCCCTGCTCCACGCCGAGCAGGCCTTATTGGTGCGCGTAGCGAGGGATATTCTGATGCGGGATGTCGACCGTGTCTTTGTGAACGAGCAAAACACCTATGAGAATCTGCGCGCGCTGGCTGAGCGCATGGCGCCCAAATTGGTGCCGCGCATCCTCTATAAGCCCGGCGAGGCCCTCTTTGACCGCTACGGCACGGAGGGGAAGATCGACACCGCGCTCTCGCGCAAGGTTTGGCTCAAGAGCGGGGGCTATCTGATCATCGACCGCACGGAGGCGCTGACCGTTATCGACGTCAACAGCGGGCGCTTTGTGGGCAAGGACAATTTGGAGAAGACGATCACGATCACGAACACCGAGGCGGCGCAGGAGATTGCGAAGCAACTGCGCCTGCGCGACATAGGCGGGATCATCGTCGTCGACTTTATCGATATGGACAAGGAACAGAACCGACGCCTGATTTTGCAGACCATGAAGGACGCGCTGAAGCCGGACCATACCCATTCGCGGGTCTTTGGCTTTACGCATCTGGGGCTCATGGAGATCACCCGCAAGAAGACGGGGCGCAGCATCGGCGATACCCTGAAACAGAGCTGTCCGCACTGCGAGGGCGAGGCCAAGCTCGCCACGCCGCTGACCGTGTTTGGACGCCTGCGCAAGCAATGCCTGATCACCCTGCGCGGGAGCCAGACCAAGCGGCTCTATGTGGAGGCGCACCCGGATGTGGTGGCGGTGATGGAGGAGCTATACAGCAGTCACGGCTCGCTCTTTCCCGAGAGCGTGGACTGCGTGGCCTTTGTGCGCGGGAACGCCGCTCTGCACGAGGAGAAATTCAGCGTCAAGCCCGTCGCGATGAAGCGCGTGGCGGAGTATAAGAAGAATTGCAAAATTATGCACTGAAGCGCATTTTTCTGCTATAATACAAACATCTTTATACAGGAGGAAATGAAAATGGAACAACAGAATTTCCCGCCGCCGCAGACGAGACCCGAACCGCAGGGGGATAAGGTCACGAGCATCGGCAACTGGATCGGAACCATGTTCCTGCTTGCGATTCCGGTCGTGAACTTTATCATGGCCATCGTATGGGCCGTTTCCGCCGAATCCAAGAGCAAGCGGAATTATTTCCGCGCCTATTGGATTATGGTGGCGATCTCCTTTGTGCTGATTATCGCGCTCGTTATCCTTATCGCCGTAACAGGCTTTACGATTTTCGAGTATTTCCCGGAATTCAGCGCTAATTTTTGATTTAACTGTCCCCGCGATACTCCAACACGTCGCCTGGCTGGCAGTTTAGGGCGGCGCAGATTTTGTTCAGGGTCTCGAGACGTATGGCCTTCACCTTGCCGTTTTTCAGCAGGGATACATTGGCCATGGTTAGGCCGACGCGCTCGGTCAGTTCTGTGACGCTCATTTTACGCTTGGCAAGCATTACATCGACGTTGATAATGATCATATGGTACTGTCCGCCTCCTCCTGCAAAGCTGTGGCACGGCGCACGTGCTGCGCCAGCACGCGGCAGATCATGCCGAACGCGAGGGCCAATATGCTGACGTCTGCGGCAATCAGCACGACGCCCGGGTAGTTCATGTTTGCGAGCAGGAGCGCTATGTTGCCGAGGAGGAAGAACGCGGCGTCTGCAACGAGCAGTTTGCCAGCGAGTTCTATCTCGCGCGCGGATTTCATGGAGAAGACCTCCTGACGCACCACCGCGCCGCCGCCGCGCCAGATGATGGCCAGCACGCCGAATACGGGCAGCGCGGCTACCGCGATCAGGAGCGACCACAGGAGCACCCAAGCGGGGGGCATTTGATAATAGTGCACGCCGTCCAACAGATAGAACGGGAACACCGCGACCAGCGCGAGGACGCAGAGCGCGACCGCGAGCACGGCTGTGCGGATGTAGAGACACATGCGTTTGGAGGACATAGGGGGCTCCTTTGTTTGTGGTAGGGGTTACGGGTATTATATGCCACCGCCAGCCATTTGTCAACATAATTTTATCGTATTGCGATATATACAAAACGAGACAAGGGACTTGTCTCGTTTTTATCTGTTATGAGAAGCTTAATCGGTGATAAACCGATCCTTAGTTCATGAAGCCGCCGTTGCCATCCAGAATGGGGGGAACAACGGTTTCATCG
>WREI01000034.1 GCA_009779405.1 Clostridiales bacterium | reverse complement strand
TTTTATGTTTTGTTCTTCTTTGATTCTCATGCTCAATCTATGGCCACGTCGCCTTGAATTAAAATATTTTTCACTTTACCGGAGTCGTCAAACATAAAGGTGAAAGCTCTATTGTCCGCGTTTGACGGCTTATATGTAACTATGGTGTCTGTCTTAGAATAATAATCGACGCCAAAGACTTTCTCCACATCAGCCAGAGTACTCCCAATGGTCAGACCACATACTATGGTAACATTCGCTGGATTGGAACTACTAAAATACATATATATTATGGAACATTCTGCTTGCGTTATTGGGTTATTTGTTCTGTTAATCGGATGCACGGTGAAATATATGTCCTTGCCCTTATAGAAATTGAGTGTACCCTTATAACTGCCGGGTTTGAGAATCTCTTTCAAATCGATTGCCGATTCGTCCACCGTGTAGCCATCGTCCAGGACATTCCGGATTGTAGTGTTCATGTCGTATCTCACGCCATTCACCACTGCGAAATAGTTTCTGTTATCGCGCAAGTCGATTAACCCGTCTGCTCCGAAGAACTCTCCCGGCTCGTCACTGACATTATTACTGTCAGACGATAGAGAAGGTGTGGTGCTGCCGTTGCTGTTGTTCCCGCCGCACGCCGTCATTAGGGACAGGGCGAGCAAGAGCGCCATTACAAGTGTAAAAATCCTTTTCATTTTCCTACTCCTCCGTATTGTTTTGTTGCGCCATCGCGCCGATTTGCCCTCCACATTCGGGACAGAATTTCATCCCGGCCTGTACCCGCGTTCCGCAATTTCCGCAAAACGTCTGGGAACTGCTCTTTTTTTGTCCCTTTTCTTTCTCGCTTATGATGACAAACGCAAGCCCGCCGCCGGCAGCCACAAGAAGCAAGGCGATCAGCGCAATCCACAGCCAATTGAAGCCGCCCTCGTCTTCGCCGTCCGGGTTGGGTGTAAGCTCGCCCTGCGCAGGCACCCATTTGGCGCACAGCGTGATATTTGCCGTCACAGGGGTGTCGAAATCATATGCCTGCGTCAATTCCGTGTCCTTGTACCATCCGGCAAAGATATTTTCGTTTTTAATCGGATCGTCCATAGCGCAATCCACTTTATCGCCCGCGTTGACAGTCTGCACCCAATCGGGCTGGCCGTTATCGTATTTAAAAGTGACGTCATACTGCGTGACTGTTGGTGGGGACGCGCTGCTCTCTGGGGGTGCTGTCGAAGTCGCTGGTGTAGATGTTGGCGCGGGCGCAGACGTTGCCGTTGACGCGCTGCCCATTGTAGCGGTGGCTTCGTTGGAATACCCGGAAACCGCGCCGGACGTTCCCGATATAACCGCGTTTACCTTATAGGTATATGTCTTGCCGGCTTGTACGTTCGTGTCCGTATACGTCGTGGTATTCGCCTCCACATAGTCCATTTGCCCCCAACCGGCGCCGTCCCCTTTTCTCTCAATGATAAAACCTGTCTCATTGCTGGAATTATCCTTCCATGTCAGCTTTATACCGCCTGCGCCCGCCGTCGCCGTCAGATTACTCGGTGCTACCGGGGATGCGACGATATTTACCCCCCCCATAGTTATCTGTCGAACTATATCTGTTGCTGTTTTGCAGGTAATGTAAGGAAAACCATCATTCGTCCATGTCGCAGTTACGTCGGCGTTGACTTTCAGGTCAGTCGATGACCCCGCGACATAAGTGATGGGGGTTTCGCTCGGCTTGTTCCACGCGCAGACGATGCCGTCGCTGGTAATCGTTGGCGAGCCGCCGCTCATGTAAATGACGTTTTTCTCCCCCAAGAGGTCTGTACCGGTGCCAAACACATAGCCGCCGGTCAACTGAACCGTGGGATTGCTTCCTCTCATGTATATTGTGGCGTATTCTCCTTTTGTTCTTAGTTGGGCTACTCCGTCCACTTGTATATGGGTGTTTGCTCCGTCGCTGCAGATGGCGTGGTTATATCCTGTCGTTGCCTCGGTATTCACATAGCCATTACCCATTACGGTTACTGACGTGTCGACACTCGCGCTTGAAATGTAAATGGCGCTGCCGGTGACAGATCCCTGACATCGTACTCCGCCCCCGCTACTTACTGTGATTTTTGCATTTGAGCCGACGACGCAAAGCACATCGCCGCTGTTTGAAGTCAAACTACCGAAGTTGATCACTTTAACGGTGGAGTTTTGCCCCTCAATACGAAGAGCGGTTTTGTTAGCGAACACGCTACCTCCGTTAATTGTAATGCTGGCGTTCGCACCTTTAGAAAGGATGCAGTTGCCATCACCCTGATTTCTGATATTATTAGCATCAATCTTCACGACTTCAAACGTACCGCTGCCGGTCAATTCAATCATGGCATCGCTTACGTTGCCTTCATATTTAGCTTTCCAGATAACCGTCACGCCGCTTGGGATATTCAGAGTTAGTTTTGACGATATGCCGGTCTTGCTGCCGGTGATGGTAATGGTATCGCCGGAGCTTGCGGTGTTGAGTACGTTCTGGATTCCTTTTTGAATCGTAGCAACCATCATCGGTCCCGTGGGAACATCCGATATGTCCATGGTTGTGTCCGCCGCAAATGCCGTCAGCGGAAACGCCGCGAACAGGCCGAACATGACCGCCATTGCGAGCAGGGCCGATATGAGTTTGTTTGTCCCTGTTTTGGTTTTCATTTTGATTTTTCCCTTCCTCGCGCCCTATTTTACGGGTGATAGACCCATTCGACTTTTACGATGGTTTCCCCGGAAACAGTGACTTTCACAAAGGTCAGAGTCATATCATTGCTCTCTATCGCCGGAATCATCGTATCCCTAAAAGTCGCGTAATTGACTTTGATGGGCTTGACGGACATGATCGCGTCGGGCATATAATACGTTGTGCCGACTGTCGGATAGAACCATCTGATTTGCGGATTGACGTTGCGTATATATCCGTATTCCTCCGTATCGTTTTTCGCGTCCTCCCGTGAGCATCCGTAATCCTGCATATACTTTGTGATAGCTTCTTCGCCCGTAAGCCAGTCCACATAATCAAAGGCGTAGTTCTGGTATTCGTCCATCCGCTCACTCCAATTGACAATATACGCATAGGACCACGTTGTGCTTTGCGTCGGGCTCGGGGTATTGGTCGGCGCGGGCGCGGGCGTATCGGTCGCGCTCACTTCCTCTGTGGGCGCGGCTGTGTCAAGCGCTTGCGTCGGCTCGGGGGTCGGGTTGGGCTCTTCCGTGGCAGTTACGACAACGTCGAAACTCGGGTCGGGGCTCGGGTCGGCTTCAATCTGCGGATTATTGCCGGTGCCTCCGGTCACCAAAAGGATGACCAGCACAGCTACGGCGCCCAACGCCGCAGCTATGGATATGCCCATCATGATTTTTGCTTTCAACGACATGTTTTTCACCGTTTCTACGCCTTTCATTTTTTTTGTTTGTGTTTCGGCTGCGACCGCTGCCGCACCCGCGCCGTGTGAACTTGCAATGGCGTCCGAGATCGCGTGCCAGGACGCGTTATACGCGACCTGCCGACCCGTCAGGGATTCCATATGCGTTTGAATTAGCTTGCCCAATGGCAGCAGGGGAATCCCAATGAGCCCGTAAAACTTCTCGCCGCTCTTGCGTTCCTCCTCTTCCACCTCGGAGCGGATCGCCTTCCGCGCGAGGTAGAGTCTCGTCTTAACCGTGTTGGCGCTGCACTCCATCACATCGGCAATCTCCTCCACGGACAGCCCGTTGAAATAATAGAGGACGATGGCCTGGCGCTGCACTTCGGACAGGCCGTCGATGATCCTGCCCAAGCGCTCTCGCAGATCCGCCCGTTCCGCGTATACCGCGGGCAGCATCTCCTCGGACTCCTCCGCACCGAAATTCTCCATATCCTGTTCGGCGTCGAGCAGTATCGCCAGATTCTTCTTCCGCAGCTGCATATGGCAGAGGTTTCTGGCAATCACCTGCACCCAAACCGAAAAGGTCTGCGGCGTTTGCAGCGTATGCAGTTTCCGCCACGCGCTGACAAAGGTCTCCTGCAGGATATCCTCGGCATCGCTGCCGTTTCGGATGATCATCCTCGCCAGTGCGTACACCTTATCATAGTATATCGCGAACAGCGCTTCAAAGCTCTTCATATCGCCGTTCTGCGCCGCGATAACCAATTGAACCTGCTGCTCTGTCATTGCCATAAGCCCTTCCTCCGTTTTTCACCATATAGATGCACAAAATCGCGTGCGGGTTTTATGTTTTTGAAAAAAATTTACGGGGCTGCATTCACAGCCCCATACATCTACTTTTCTACCTGCTTCCGATAACGGCAAACCGGATATCCACAGTTGCCGTCATAGCGCAGCTCTTCAAAGCCGCGGGCGATCAGTTCGGGCCGCGCGCCCGCGCCCCGCTCGTCGCCGGGGCAGTCCAGCAGCAGGCCGCCGGGCTTGCAAACGCGGGTCAGTTCCGCCAGTTCCGCGTCCCAGTCGTCCCCCACCACATGCCCGCTCATCACAATGTCAAAGCTGTCGTCGGGATAGGGGAGAGCGGTGACCAGCCCCTCGGTCACGCGGATATTGCGTATATCCTCCCGCGCAATACGGTCGCGCATAAATTCGCGCAGCGTCCCCACAGGCTCCACCGCATAGACCTCTTTTGCCAAGGCAGCCGCCGCAAAGCTCAGCCGCCCGCTGCCGCTGCCCACGTCCAGCACAAGCTTGTCCGCAAAGTCCGCCATTTCCGGCAAGCGAAACGCATCCCAGTTACGTATATAATCGCAATGCGTCGACATCACTTCGGGCGCCGTATGCACCACAAAATCCTCGACAGCCGTCAAGGCCCAAACTTCCGCTTGGCGTACTTCAACAGCGGAGACCTCCGGCGTACCCGCCGCAAGCGCCCGCAACAAGTCCGCGCACTCGGGGCATCGGCGCTCCAAATACCAAAGCACAACGGGGTTATGGCGGAGCGCGATACCGAAATTGCGCCGCCAGGCCGTCTTGTCCTCGTCCCAGCCCTCACCCTCCACAAAAAGGCGTATCTGAAAACGCTCCATCAGCAAAAAGCTGTTGAAAGAATATTCGTTTGGATCTATCCATCCAATTGCCATAATGTCCTCCTTCAGAGGGGCGGCTACGCCCCCCACGAGAGGGCTAAAGTATAGTCACCCTCCCGTCCGTGGTGCCGTATACCGTTCGCTTCATATCAAACCCCTCCTTGTCTAAACAGGATATTCACATTGTAACAGAAGAAAGCGCAATGTTCAATGCACAACGCGCAACGCACAATGCTTTTTTTCCAACATTGAACATTGCACGCTGAAAAACCCTTGACACCCGCGCAATAATCTGCCAAACTACACGCAAACAACAACGAAAGGAGAAAAAATCATGTCGGCCAAAAGAGAGAGGTTCATCACCTAAAACAGAATAGGGGTATGTAAGCAGCACAAGCCTGTGCTCTGTTTCCGTACCACCCAAAACCTTTCGCGAACCCTTGCGGCACACCGAATGGTGTGTATTTTTTTGCATGAAAGAGGCAATGTTCAAACTACTGCCTATTGCCTAACAAAACGGAGGAACCAATGATACAAATGAATACCTACGGCTGGCAGGGCGCCGACGCGCCCGCCCGCGTCACGGCGGTCCACCGCGACCGCTATACCCTCATCTGCCCGCAGGGGCAGGTCTTCGCCCGCCTGAAAACGGGCGTATACTACGGCAGGGGGGAGGAATTCCCCACGGTCGGCGACTTTGTGCGCATACAATATGAACCCGTGGGCGACAGTCTGATTCTGCAAACCCTGCCCCGGCACAGCTTCTTCTCCCGCCGCAACCCCACCAAGGGCCAGGGCGAGCAGGCGATCGCCGCCAATTTCGATACGGTCTTTGTGATGAGCTCTCTGAACCACGACCTCAACCCCGCCCGCTTGGAGCGCTATCTCACCCTCGCATGGCAGAGCGGCGCGACGCCCGTCGTCATTCTGACCAAGGCCGATCTGGTGGATGATTACACCGCACAGCTGCATAATGTGCAAAACATCGCCATCGGCGTCGATATCGTCGCCGTCAGCGCGCGCACAGGGCAGGGCCTGGAGCTCTTGGCGCCGTACCTGCAGCCCCGCCGTACAGTCGTATTCCTCGGCAGTTCGGGCGTCGGCAAATCCAGCCTTATCAACGCGCTGGCGGGCGAGACCCTCATGGATGTGCAGGCCATCCGCGAGGACGACAGCCGCGGCCGCCATACCACCACGCACAGGCAGCTCTTTATGCTCCCCGGCGGCGCGATGGTCATAGACACGCCCGGCATGCGCGAGCTGGGCATGTGGGACGTCAGCAGCGGTCTCGGCGATGCCTTCGCAGATGTGGAGGAGGTCCTCACGCGCCCCTGCAAATTTGGCGACTGCGCCCACCAAAGCGAACCGGGCTGTGCAATCAAAGCGGCCATCGCCGGCGGCGAACTCCCCGAAGCCCGCTGGCGCACCTATTGCACACTCCAACAGGAAGCGGAATACACCGAAAATCGCGGGCAGTTCCTGCGCGACAAGAAACAGTGGCACAAATCCATCGCAAAGTGGAGCAAAAAAATGAAGCAAAGCGGTGAGATCAGGAAATAACGTATTGACAACAGTATGCAAAGCGCATACTATTAGATAGTAAAAACATACGAGGTGAAAACGATGCCACAGGGACAAGGCGCATTGATACAGGTGCGTTTGGATGAGCGGGTAAAAAGCAAGGCGGATGCGCTGTTCGCGGATCTGGGCTTTGATACGCCGACGGCCATACGTATCTTTCTGAACCAAGCCATACGGCGGGGCGGCATGCCGTTCGAGGTGGCAAAGCCCCAGCCCAATGCGGAAACGCTTGCCGCGATGCTGGGTGCGATGCCGATGATTCCGAAAACCTATAACAATTTCCGCGAGATATTGGACGAGGTGGATGCGGAAATCGCGGCGGAGGAAGCGCATGCACTACAAAATTGAGCAGTCTGCGGAATTCAAGCGGCAATTGAAACTGTTGCGCAAGCGAGGCTATGATATGTCAAAGTTAGAAGCGGTTGTATCGCTCTTGCAGATGGGGCAACCACTCCCGTTGAAAAACCGCGACCATAGCCTGACCGGAAATTTTGTTGGTTTCAGGGAATGCCACATCGCGCCTGACTGGCTGCTGATTTACAGCAAACGGGAGGATGTGTTGATACTCTGTCTGTTCCAAACCGGAACGCACAGCGATTTGTTCTGATAAATCAGAGGGAGGAGCAACCCATGGACAACCAACACAGCGCCTACTGCGGCCTATGCTGTGAAAACTGCGCGGTGCGGGTGCATATATACCCCGCGGCGCTGGCCCTGCAAACCGAAATGCAACGGGCGGGCTTCGACCAAGTGGTGCACGCCATCCCCGGCGGGGCCGAGTTTTGGGGCTTCCTCGGGGGCATGGTGCAGAGCGGTGTCTGCCCCTCCTGCCGCGCGGGCGGCGGCAATCCCGGCTGCCGCGTCCGCGTCTGCGCGCGGGAAAAGGGCGTGGAAATGTGTGCCCTCTGCGCAAGCTATCCCTGCGCGCTGACCGAAACTTTCGACGCGGGTTACCCCATGCTCAAAACCGACAACGCCCTCCTGCGCGATGCGGGTTGGCAGGCATGGTCGGATTTACAGGACGCGCGCCGGGCGGAGGGCTACACGTACCAAGATGAAAACCTATGAGTTCAGCGCCACGATCCAAGGTGTCCCGGGCCAGGACGCGGCCTATATCGTCTTCCCCCACGACCTCCGCACAGAGTTCGGCAAGGGCCGCGCAAAGGTACACGCTAGGTTCGACAACGAACCCTACGACGGCAGCATCGTCAATATGGGCGTAAAAAACGCGGACGGTTCGATCTGCTATATCCTCGGCGTCCGTAAGGATATCCGCGCGAAAATCAACAAACAACCGGGCGACACGGTACAAGTGACCATTTGGGAAAGGGAGTAGCATGAAAACGACAAAAAGAATAATCGGCCTTCTATGCGCCCTCGCGTCCCTGCTCACGCTCTGCGCCTGTGCCGCAGAGTCGAATGAAGAAGCGACAGTACTCTCCACAAGTGGCTATATCGCCGAGCACAACGGAATCTACTATTTCGCCAACCCGGATGACGAGTACAAGCTGTATCAAATGGACGCAAACCTTGAAAACAAGGTGAAACTCAGCGACCATCCGAATTACTCGGAGAAGATTAAAATACAAATCTACAGAAATAAATTATACTATACGCAAACAAGCTTAAGCTGGTGGAGTTTCTCATCCAAACTGTATGCTTATGATTTGATTGCTCGCCGCGAAATCAAGGTGCTGAATAGAGACATACTGAGCTACACGATATATAAAAATAGAATATACTTTTCGACAATCTATACAAACAAGATATTCAGCGCAACCCTAAATGGCTCCGACGTCAGACAGTTCAGGAATGACCGTCACATGTCTCATGATATTCGGGTTAGTGAAGACCACGTGTATTTCGGCATGGATGAAGGAATATTTCGGATGAATCTCGATGGCACAAATCTTCAAGGAGATTGCCTGTATCCGCGTGCACTATTGGTGTATAATCAAGATCTGTATTATATCTATGCGTTCAAATTGAATTTGCGCAAAATCAACATGAACGCTATCGAATATCGTAGCATGCCTTATGAAGATATATCTTTGTCTGACAAAGAGGTAATAGATTTCGCCATCGCAGAAGACGTTTTGTACTTTGCAACTGAGGAAGATAAAATTTACAAAGCAGATTTAGACGGCAATAACCCCATGTTCATCGTAAACGGTTCTCGGCCAATCGTAGCGGGCGCTTACCTGTTCTACTATAGCGAAGACGGGAAGATGGAGCACATCCACCACCCATAAAGGAGCATCAACCATGCCAAGAAAAACCTACAACGAAAAACTGCACAACGCGGGCGGACTGCCGAAAATCGAAGACCTGTCGGGCAAGCCGGAATCGGTCAAGCGCTTCGGCGGCAGCAAACTGTTGGTCGCCGCGCCCCTGCAATACAACGAGCGGATGGCGGCAGTCCCCCTTGGCCAAATCACGACGGCGGAGCGCCTGCGCGCAGAACTGGCGGCGGAAGCCGGGGCAAACGCGACCTGTCCGCTGACAGCGGGTATCTTTATCAATATCTGCGCCCATGCCGCCGTGGAGCGGGGGGACGCAGCCTTCCCTTGGTGGCGAACCCTGAAAGCCAAGGGCGAGTTGAACGAAAAATTCCCGCCGGGCCAGCGGGAACACTTGAAAATGGAAGGACATACAGTCATCGAAAAAGGCAATCGCCTTTTTGTGGTCGATTGCGAAAAGTAGGGGCGGATAGTAAGCGGCTCCATAGGAGCCGCTTGTGCTCGCCACTCTTATCACAACTCCGAAAGATCCCTCCGCGCATCAACTCAACAACGCAACATGCACATTGTAGAACCCCGAAAAATCAGCGGGATCGTACCACCGCATGCCGGAGTGATAGGCAAAGACTTCGCCCGCTTCCAAGTATACTTCAAAATAATAGTTCGGATCAAGGGTATACTCCGTGTCCAATTCCCACCAATCCCAATCCCAAGCCCCGGCGGCACAACCCAGCACATCCGAACTGGTGAACGCATAGGTTCCGGCAACGGGCGCGGTGAAACTGCAAGGCATAAAGGTTATGCCCAATGCCGGAAAGCGCAGTTCCGTGGGCGTGTCAAGCGCCAGCGTAACAGATCCCCCTTCCCATGCCGTAACGTTGATGTCATAGCTGAAAGTTCCCGCCGTCTCTATCGTACCCGCGCGGAAGGAGAAGCATTGACCCTGACTCATGTAGTACGCAAACGCAAAATCATCGCTGCCCGCGTAATTATCGCTATGGGGGAAGCCGCCCGAGTCTAATGCCACGGGATCGCAGCCGCCGTTGTTGGAACTGGTGAATATGTAATGCCAATACTCCGGCGCAATGAAGCAGCACCAAAGCGGTTCGCCGTCTGTCACGGTGATTGTCGTGGGCGCATCGAGTGTCAGCAGGACAGCCGGGACTTTGGTTACGGTGATATCGTAGGAGCATGCTTCCTCCCAATCCCATATGCCGGAATAGAAGAGGAAGCGTTCGCCTTCTTCCAAATAGACTGCAACCACATAATGCAGGCCGTCTCCGCCGTCGTCGCCCCATATCCAATAGCTGTCCGGGCCGTACCACTCCCAAAAGGCGACGGGATCAATATTATAATCAGACGCGTCAGAGCTCGTGATTGTGTAACATCCGGTCTCCGGCGCGGTGAAGACGCACTGCATGGGCATTTCATCCGTGAGATAGATGGTTATAGGCAAATCTGAGAACAGTTCCACGCTCGGCATTTTGGTAACGGTGACGTCATACGAGAACCCGTCCGAACCTTCCCACCACCAGGCGCCGGAGTAGAAGACTATGCTGTCATCGGCTTCCATCCATACCGGAAATTTGTAATGCTGCCCATCGGGGTAGTCGGTGTACATTTCCCAATTGGAACCCCAGTTAAACCATTCCCAGAAGGCGGCGGTCATACCGCCACCCGATGCCCCGGAAGCGGTGAAGAAATACAAGCCCGACTCCGGCGCGATGAACATGCATAGCACGGGCGGCGCGTCATATGGCTCGCCCGGCAGGACAACGGCGGCGGGCGTATCCAATTGCAAGACCAGGATCGGAACCGTCGTCACCGTCACCGTATATGTGGCAGTACTCCAACTGTATACCCCGGAATAGTAGAGGTAGCTTTCCCCCTCGCTGAGATACACTTGGAAACGATAATTATAGTCACCACCCTCGTCATCCGACAGCCACCCGTAGTCGTATGTATAGGCAATGGGGTCACACCAATCGGAATCCTCCCAGTCGGTGCCGCTGTCGGAACTGATAAACTGATACACCCCGTCCGTGGGCGCAATAAAACGCATCAGTTGCGGCTCGCCGTCGGGCAGCGTCACTGTGGCGGGGATGTCCAGAACCAGATCGATTGGGACCTCCGCCGCTCTGGACGTGACCGTGACGGTATAGGGGACATATTGACCGCTCCAGTCGTCGGTATAGAAAGCAAATTCCTCATCTTGCGCAAGGGTGCGGACAAAGCGGTAATTACCGGCGAAGGTGCTGTATGCAAGAGGTTCCTCGTCTCCCAAATTGGCCCAAGCGACGGGATCGCACCAATCATCGCCAATGTATGCGCTGGAGAAAACATATTCACCGGACGCAGGCGCGGTGAAAACGCATCTGCGCGGCGCCGCATAGGGGAAGGGGACGGTCACGGCTGTATCGAGCGCCAGGATGATATCCTCCGGCACCGTTGTCTCCGTGACGGTGATCTCATAACTGCCCGCAGCCCAGGCCGTATTGGCCACGAACAGCCAAAACTCCCGGCCTTCGGTCAGATAGATGCCGCATTCAAAGCCATAAGTCCACACCCAACCGTCCAGGTTGCGCAATGCAGCGGGTTCGCCGCCGATTGCATTGCCGCTGGTGAACAGATAGAACCCGTCGCTCGGTGCGGTGAAGGTGCAGGCGCGCGCGAATCCATAGGAAAGTGTAATCGGCACGGCGGTATTCAATTGCAGGGCAAGGGGTGCTTCTTCGGGCGCAAGCAGTACGGTTACGCTGTGCGTCGCGGATGCCCCCTCCTCAAGAACCCAGGCACCGGAGTGGTAGTAGAAGGTCTCGCCCGCGCTGAGATATTGGGAGAAGCGATAATCCCAGCTGCTGAAACTGTCATTGCTATAGTACCAACCTTCTTCATAATTCAGCGCAAAGGGATCGCAATCCCCGGCATTGGCACTGATAAAGACATATTCACCCTCGGTCTGCGCGGTGAAGCTGCAGAGGAGTCCCCAACCATCCAGTGCCGGCACTTCTACGGCGGCGTTGAGCTTCAGAACGATGACCGGCTCCCAGTTGGGCAGATTGGCAATCCCGGCCAGATGGCGCAGGATGGCGGCGGCATCGCCCGCACTGACCGTGCCGTCCAAATCCGCGTCGGCGGCATCCAAGGCCGCGCCGCTGAGGGGGGCAATTTGCGCCAGATGGCGGAGGACAAGTGCTGCGTCCGCAGCGCTCAGGTCGCCGCTGCCGTCCACATCGCCGTTCTTAAAGGGATAGGGAGGGGACGCGAGCGCGCTGCCCGCTATGAGCAGCACACAGAGTACGATGCTGAGGATGAACAGGGTTTTCATGGGTTTGCGCATAATACTTTTCTCCTTAATGCTAAATTTCTACATTTTGATTATACAAAATTCTGACTGAAAAGCAAGCGAATTTTGAATATTTCATGAACGAGTGCGCCGCAAGGCACTTGTTTTGCGGGCAAAAATATTGCATAATAGTAAAAAAAAGGAGCGCTGTCCCATGAACGAAATCATACGCAAACGCAAATCCACACGCAAATACGATATGCAGGCGCTGGATGCCGATACCCTCGCCAATGTCCAAGCGCAGTTCGAAAAACTCGCCCCGCTCTATGCGGATGCGCCGCGCTGGGCCGTCGAAATCACCGACAAAACCAAGGCCGCCCCCTTCGCCATCGCCGCGCCGCACTATCTGGTGTTTCGCAGTCTCGAAACGGATGGTGCCTATGAAAACATCGGTTTTATCGGCCAGCAGATGGATCTGTATTTCTCGGCAAACGGTCTCGGCGTCTGCTGGCTCGGCATGGCCAAGCCGGAGACGGGGGAGAACCCCCTGCCCTGCATCATCTGTATGGCCTTTGGCCGCCCCGCCGAACCCCTGCACCGCGACTTGGCGGACTTCAAGCGTAAAACGCTGACCCAAATCAGCGAGGGTGAGGACGCGCGTCTCGACGCCGCCCGTCTCGCGCCCAGCGGCATGAACGCCCAGAACTGGTATTTCGTCGCAGAAGAGGGCAGCAAAATCCACTGCTATCGCAAAAAGCCCCTGCTCAGCGTCCTGTCCCAAAAGTTGGGCAGCATAGACCTCGGCATAGCCCTCTGCCATATTGCGCAGGAGACTGAAAACTTCCGCTTCGCCAAACAGCCGGCCGCGCCCGAGCGCAAGGGCTGCATATATATGGGTACGGTTCTGTAATGGACTACACCCTCACCCGCTCCGAGCGCAAGACGATCGCGATTCATATCAAAAACGGGGCGGTGGAAGTCCGCGCGCCGCGGCGCACGCCCAAGCAGGAGGTAGACCGCTTTGTCGCGTCCAAAGAAAAATGGATACAGGATAAGCTGGCCCTCTCCCGCGGACGTATGGAACAAAGAAAAACGCCGCCGATCTATGGCGACAACATCCCCTATCGCGGCAAACAATACCCCGTCGTGGCCCGCGCGGGCAACCGCATAGGCTTCGACGGCGAGCGCTTCTATCTTCCGCCCAACCTGCATTCCGAACAAATCGAAGCCGCCTGCGAGCAGATATATCGCGGCTTAGCCAAGCGCGTTCTGCCCGAACGGGTCGGATTGCTGGCGCCGCGCATGCAAGCGATCCCCGCGGCCGTCAAAATAAACGGCGCCAAGACGCGCTGGGGCAGCTGTTCAAACCAAAAAAACCTGAACTTCAGCTGGCGTCTCCTGCGTTTTCCCGATGAAGTAATAGACTACGTAATCATACACGAACTGGCCCACCTGAGCGAAATGAACCACTCCCTGCAATTCTGGGCGCTTGTGGAGGCGGTTCTGCCGAACTACAAGGAACTGCGCAAGCGGCTAAGCGCGAACACATCGAACCCGTAGGGGCGGATATCATCCGCCCGTCTCTTTAAGCGATTCTAACAGGTCGAGCAGCGGGTTGAGAGACCCCGCAAAGCTGATCAGGGGATATCCAAATCTTCCATAAACGGAAGAGACAATGCCGATCACCGTGCCGTTGCCGTCCACCAGCGGACTGCCGCTGGAACCGGGCGCGGCAAAATTGGAGAATTTGAAGGCACGGTACTCCCTATGCCCGCCGTAGGGACGATCCTCAATACCCGAGCAAACCTCGCCGCTGGCAAAGGAATATAGCCCATAGGGATAGCCCATGGTATACAAACGCGTCCCAATCAGCTGTGTGTATTCCGCATCGCTGAGCCACGGCGAGAGTGCAAGATGTTTGGCATTCTCGATGCCGTTCACACGGATGATTGCCACATCGTTCAGCTTGTCCTTTGCGACAACCTCAATATCCGTGTATTCGTTCCCATCTGAATCTGTAATGACAGCTTTTTTCATGTTGAGTGCGGAGACAACATGCTCGTTCGTCGCAAACAACCCGTCCGCTGAAATCATAAAGCAGCTGCCGCTGGCATTGCCGCTTTCGATTAAATACACCGTTGCCCGCAGCAACTCGTGCAGTTGTCTCGGCTCGTTTTCGTAATCTTGGAATGCGCTGCCCACAGCGAATAGGGAACCGTCCAAGTCATCTACTCTTTCGGACAGACCGTTCACTGCTGCGGAAAGGCCGGTGGCGGTCTCTTCCAGCGCATTTGTGAAAGCTTCCCCCTGTTCCCGGTGCAATGTCTCGGCATGTTGCACTGCGCTGTCTAATTTCTCCTGCAGTTCCTGCAAGGACGCCGCCATCTCTCTCTGATAATCTTTGAATACAAGATACCCCAGCACAAACAATGCTGAGAACGCAAGCAAAAAGAGTGCCAAAGCGGCATTGCCGATGACCTTCAGGCGTCTCTCTTTCCGTTCAACAGACGCAAGCGCGGGTTCCGCTTGGACTTCCGTTTCGGGCTTGTCCAGCTCCTGTGTAATATCTTCGCCTGACATATGCATCCTCCTGCTCGCGCGTTAGCGAAAAATGGTTTTTCGTGTCGATTATACAGTACCCCTATGCATATGTAAAGGATTTCGGTGCTGACAATACGCTGTGGGTGATGTATAATGATAACGCTTATTGCCCATTACCCAAAGGAGTCCCCATGCACATCCGCCCCGAAACCCCCGCCGACTACAAACAAATCCTCCGCATAACCCACGCCGCCTTCCAAACCCTTGATTATCCCGGCAGACGACGTATGGACGAGCACTATCTCGTCGCCCTATTGCGCGATTCGCCCGTCGTCATCCCTGAACTCTGCTTTGTCGCGGAGTTGGACGGCGAATTGGTCGGCCATATACTCTATGCCCGCACGGGCATACACCGCCCCGACGGGACAACCGCCCCCACAATCAGTTTTGGCCCACTTACAGTGTTGCCGAAATACCACAGGCAGGGCATAGGCCGCGCATTGGTGGCGCACAGCTTCGCTGCCGCGCGCGCACTGGGCCACGGCGCGGTGATTATCACGGGCGTCCCGGACTACTACCCCAAGCTCGGCTTTGTTCGCGCGGCTGCATACGGGCTCAGCTATAGCGACGGCTCCATCTTCGATGCGTTTATGGCCTAAGATCATCCCCGGCTACCTCGCGGGCGGCGGCGTCTTCGATATAGGGCCGCCGGAATACGCGCTCTGCGGCAGCGACGACGCAGGCTACGATGCCTTCCACCGCGCCTTTATGGCCGAGCATTACCCCAACAGGCTCACCCTGCGCCCCCTCTTCGACGGGCGACGTCCCCCTCGTCGAAGCCTGGCTCCGCGCCCCGCACATTCAACCCTGGTATGAACACCCGGAAAGCTGGGGAACCGAGCTCGCCGAGCGCCGCAGTGAATTCCGCTTCATCTCCCATTGGATCGCGGAATTCGAAGGCCAAGCCATCGGCTTCTGCCAATATTACGACTGTTATGACAGCAAAGAATACGAAGACTGGGGCATAGATATCCCCGCGCGAAATGAAATATACAGCATAGATTACTTAATCGGCGATCCCGCCTGCCTGCGCCAAGGCTGCGGCACAGCCATGATACGCGAACTGCTTCAAAAACTCCGCGCCCTCGGCGCAAAGCGCATAATCGTCGCCCCCGACGAACAAAACGCCGCATCGAACCGCGCCTTAGAAAAATGCGGATTCACGCACAACGGAAACCGCTATGAATACAAAACGTAGGGGCGGATATCATCCGCCCGCGTCTACAAACCCAACCAGCTTTTCCCCAATAAACCCTCGCTCCGCTTCCGAATAATACGCATGCCAAGCCCCGTCCAGCGCCCAAGCTTCACAGCGCGTATTAGATAATCCCTCCCGCAACAGCGCAGCGCTCCGAAACGCCACCGTCTCATCATTCCTGGAATGCACCATACAGACAGGCACAGAAACTTCCGCCAGATGCAGTCTCGTCTCCTTCATATAAGCCAACAGCCCCCACAACGGCTTGCCAAAGCGCAACAGCACAGATAAAGTAATCTTCCCAATGCCGTTTGCTGCCATATACGCGGCCTTAATTGCATGCCCCCTGCGATAAAAGAGCAGACGCAGCCTATGCCAAAGCCCCAAGCGCAAGCGCAAGGGCGTGGCAATCAAAAACAGCCCCGCAATCTTATTCTCGGATGCCAAGCTTGCCCGTAGCGCCAGCAGCCCGCCCATAGAGTGTCCGACCAGAAATATCTTCTCATATTCCCCGCGCAGCCCCTCAATCTCCGTCTGCAAATGCCGCGCCCAGTCCTCCGGTCCAAACCTGCCAAACTCCCGCGCATCCACCCCATGCCCCGGCAGCAGCAGCGCCCGGCAAACATGCCCGCGCGCGCGCAGAAGCGCCGCCCACTCGTCAAACTGCGATGGGCCGCCCATAATGCCGTGGATACAGATTACCAGGCTTTGCTTTTCCATATCTCTACAACCCGTAAGCTTCCGCCGACAAGCGTAACGCATAGAACGCTTGCAGCCAATCCGACTGCGCGTCCATGGCCGCGCGTCCTTCTTGGTCGTGAAATTTCCGATAACGCGTAGCAAAGTAACGCACGCGCCCTTTCAGGGTCTCGCATATGTTTTCCTTTACCAATATCTTGCGCATCCCGCTGAATGAACCCCCCATCTGCTTCACCTCTTCGGCACAATCTCCAGCCAATACCCGTCCGGGTCCTCGATAAAATAGATGCCCATCTTCGGGTTTTCATAGCAGACGCAACCCATTTCGTGATGAAAGGCCAGCGCGGCGTCAAAATCCGCCGTTTCAAAGGCCAGATGTATCTCATTCTCACCCAAATCATACTTTTGTGGATGATCCGCCAGTTCGGTCAACTCCAGCTGATGCGCCCCCTGTCCGTCCCCCAGGAACACAATCGTAAAGCCCTCGCCCGCCTTGCGCCGAAGCTCCCGCAACCCCAAGGCCTTTTCATAAAACGCCAAACTCGCGCCCGAATCGGCCACATTGAGATTGTTGTGCACCATCTTAAATTGCATAGTTTCCTCCTTCAAAGCAATCGCTCACGGCTCCCCGTCGCCTAATTCATAGGGCAGCCCGTTCAGGTAATAGTGATAACCGCGTATAATTGCAGAGGACATCCCGTCTGCTTCCTCAAACCCCGCATCCACGAATACTTTGGTGATCCTGTTTTCACTGGGATATATCCAGTTGTTCCGTATCCACATCCCCAAGCCGAAGTGATATACATACAGCTCGTTCGGATCCGCATCCCGAAGCGCCTCCTTAAATGCATCATCTAAAAGCGCATCGAGGGCGGCATAGCATTCCTCCAAGCTCGCCGGAATATCCAGCCGCTCAAAATCGGCTGTATACAGATACATGCTGTCATAATCGTCCTGCTTCAAGCTTCCGTTCATCGCATAGCGGATGGCCCAAAAATGAATATAAACGTGGTCATTTGAAATATAGTAATTCGGATCGCCAAACAGTATTTCGTCGATAAAATAACTCTCACCGCTATATAGAATCGCAATACCGTTGTCTTGCAAAGAAAAGCTTGCACCGATGGCCTCGCAAACAGGCGCCAACAGCACAAAATCCGAAAGGTTGTCCGGGCCGGCTATTTCCAAGGCGTTTGTATCCCTATATACCGGTGTTTCAACCTTCACATCGTTCACATAGACGTCTATAACTACCAACGCGCCCATTGGCGGGATGGAAGCTGCGGGCGAAGGGCTGTCCGGTACTGCGGTATCCATCGGCGTTGGGCTGTCCGGCGCCGCCTCGCCCACAGACGGAACAGTGCCGCAGCCCGCCAGCGCATCAATATAAGTAAAAAAGAGAAAAACCGCTTTGTCGTACGCATATCAAAACCGCCTTTCAATGGTGTCATATACATCATACCACAGAACGCGACAAATTTGTAGGGCAATCCCATTCCATGCATCAAACCCAGCATACCGTCATTGCGAGGAGCAGAATTAAACACATTATCGTTACCCCACGACGAAGCAATCCATGCAACCAAGCCGGATTGCAGTGTAACGACCCGCCACGGTTCCTACCCGAACAACCCCTCCAACTCCGCGCAATGGTCCCCGTGTAGCGCCAAATTGATGGCGCGGGACAGCAGCTTCGCGCCGCCCTGCACCATGGCATCGATATTCTTGGGCGTGACAATCAGTTCGGCCAATGCTTCGGGCAATTCGCATGCCGTCCCCATTGCCGCGCGCACAATCGTCTCCGCCGACACGACCAGTGGCACGCCGAGCGTGAGTACGGGTACGCCGAGGGTACCGGCGCAGAGCGCGGTTTGCGTATTTCCTATGCCCGAGCCGGGTGAGATGCCGCTATCGTTCATCTGGATGACCGTGCCCAGATTTTCGAGTGAGGAGCTGGCCAGCGCATCCACCAGCAACACGAGGTCGGGGTTCACGGTTTTGGTGAGGCCGGAAACTACCTCCACGGTCTCCATGCCCGTGATGCCCATTACGCCCGCAGAAAAGGCGGTGACGGCGCGCACATTTTCCTCCAAAAAGCCGGGGCAGCGGCGCTGGATGTGGCGCGTGACCAATATATGCTCCGCCGTCTTCGGCCCCAGCGCATCGGGCGTGATAAAGCGGTTCCCCAGTCCCACCACCAGCACGGATTTTATCGTCCCGCCCTCCCCGAGCGCGCGGCGCAGTTCCGCGGACAGCGCCTGCGCAACGCGTTCGCGCGCGGCATCGTCGGAAAACAGCTCGCCCTCCGCTTCCAAGGTCAGATAATTCCCGCGCGGCTTATCGAGAAGCCGCGCGGCCTCGTCCGTGAATATCGTAATCCTGGTCAGGCGCAGCCCGTCCGTGTACGCGGCGCTTCGATGGACGCCCCGCATGCCGCGCGCAAGCCGTGGCGATTCTTTGGCTATATCGGTACGCACTTGGTTCCTTTCGATCATTTCAATCCGTAGGGGCGCGATATTGAGCGGCTCCGCAGGAGACGCTGCGCCCCTGAAGCATCCTTCATGTACCCCGGGAGGGCGCGATATATCGCGCCCCTACAATAAACCCGGCTTTCACCGGGTTTAGTATGCGCGGATTCACTGTTTTTCTATCACGTGGTGGTTGGTATCACATACAAGCCCGCCAAATAGCGCAGGATCAGCGCCGCGTCGGCCGCGTTGAGATCATCGTCGGCGATAACGTTTCCGTTGATATAGCCCTGACCGCTGAGATCGCTCAGGCCCGCGAGATAACGCAGTACGGCGGCGGCATCCGCGGCGGTGCAAACGCCGCTCAAATCCGCGTCGCCCCATACGAAGGGGTTCCCGTCGGGCAGCTGTGGCGTGAAGCTGTCGATGGGCTCGACTTCCCTTCGGTTGCGCACGCGTATGCGCGGCAGGAGCTGATCCACGCCCTCGCCGTCGGGATGCATGCCCGTGGAAGCGATGCCGACGGCGCGTATCTTCGCGCCCACGACAACCCAGCCGAAGTCATGCCCCGGCCCGCTCTTGTCGCAACCCGGTTCGTCGCAGTAGATATAGCCGTCGATAAAGACGCGGGTAATGCCGCTGCCGTCGTCGATGAAGATATATTCCACCACGCCCTCGTTGTACAGAACTTCGGTCACCACGCCCTCGACCTTGACGAGCCAGCCCTGGTTGCCCTCATACATGGACTGCTGTGTCGTCTTATAGATCGGCTCCTTGGGTTCCAAACCCTCGCCGTAGTGATAGATCTGCACATCGGAGAGCTGCCTGTCGCCCTGGTATTCGCCGAGGAAGCCGCAGGCCCAAACCTTCTCGCCCAGCTCGAAGTCGCCCGAGACGGGGAAGAGGTTGATGCCGCCCGTCTCATCCTGTACATAGATGCTGTCAAAGAAGGCGGTGTTGACATCAAAGTCGCTGCCGTTGCTGGTGACAATGCCCTCAATGGCGAACCAGCGGCCCTCCGCTGCCGGGCGCACCTCCCCGATGGGCGTGGTCTTGACCGCCGCCATAATCATATTGCGGGTCATAAAGTAGTTGACATTGCGCGTCTCGCCGATCACGTCGATCGCCGGAATCTGCCAATCGTTGAAGAACGCGAAGCCCGATACCAGCAGATAGCCGCCGCCGGACAGTGTTTCCGCCGTGACCAGCGCCGCACCCGTACCCGACACGACGGGCGTACCGCCTATGGGCAGATAGGGCGCGGTCGTGCTGAGGTTGTCAAACGCCGTGCTCACCGTATATTCTCCGCCGTGCACCAGCACCTGCGCGCCGTTCGGTTGGACGGTGGAGCCCGCGTAGTATTCCAAAGCCCACGAGCTCTCGGCCTGTACATCCGCGAGGAAGCGGGAGCTGAGATCATAGTGCGACACATCGGGCAGTATGAAGTCATAGCTCGTCATATTCTGCGCATATTGCGTATCGATGGCCGTCGCCGCGTGCAGGCTCGCCTTGGCGCCCAATTCGGACAGCACGGCGTTCAGGCGGGCGTTGGCCTTCGTTGCGCCGTCGCCGCGATCCGCCTTGCCCATAACGGCGATATTTCCGCCCTTGTTGGCATAATTGACGATGGCAGCCAGCTCCGCGCTCGTATAGGCCGAACCCACGTTGTTCCAGCTGAAATAGGGCGCGGTGAGAATCAAAAGCCCCACATCCGCCAGCTTGACATCGGTGATGCCGCCTTCAATCAGGCGCACATCCGCATTGAACTCCTTCGCGATCAGTTCTAACTGGTCGTAGCGGTCGGCCTGGTTGCCGTTGACATACATATTGCTGTGACTCGCGTCGAGCGCGATATGCAGCACGTCGGTCGGCAGCAGGAC
Source organism: Clostridiales bacterium (assembly GCA_009779405.1). Taxonomy (GTDB): domain Bacteria; phylum Bacillota; class Clostridia; order Christensenellales; family CAG-138; genus WRCT01. The sequence goes on along the minus strand of WREI01000034.1, from coordinate 3,892 downwards.
GTTCAGTTCCAGCAGGCCGGAGACCGTCACAGGCGCGCCGTCCACGGTACCCGTCACCTCCACGCGCAGCGAGAGCCTGCCTGCGGCGGTCGGGGTATAGGATATGCTGTCCGTGCGGGTGCCGGCGGCCGGCACGCTGAGCGTTGGGGTATTGACGCCAAAGGAACTGTTATCCGCGAAGTATTCGACCCGGCTGACGACAAAGGGAAGCTGTTCGCTGTTGCTGATCGTCGCGGTCAACTGCATGGACTTGCCGACCACGGGCGTATTCGTGTCCGCCTTGAGGTCGACGCTGACCTTCATCACCTCGCCCACCCAAATAGGCGCGGTGACGGCGATATCGCCGTCGGCCTGGTCGATGCGGATGTAATAGTAGGCCTGATCCGGCTGCAATGTGAAGGTGAACTCCTTTGCGCTCGAACCGCTGATTACGCCCGGCGCGCTGTAGGCGACGGCACCGTTGCTGGTGATCACGGACATCGTGAAATCCTTGTCCTTGATATCGGGATCATAGACCGTGACCTTAAAGTTCAGATACTCGGGCTTAAACTCGAAGATCGTACCCATCGGTTCGCCGTTGATGAAATAGGTGATCTCAAGGTTGTGATCCTCTGTGGCATACACGCACAGCTCGCGCATGGCCTGCAGGACACCGTTGCGACTGAATTCGTTGGTCCAAACCACAGTGCGGCCCGTGTTCGCGTCGCCCCAGCGTCCCTTGTGGTTGTCCTGGTTGTTCGCGGGCGCCAAGTGCCAGCCCTTGTCCAAGGCGCGGGTATATTGCTCATAGCTGCGCCAATAGCCACCGCTGGGGATACGCCCCTCGCCGTTGCCGACTTCGATGAGATGCATCTGCGCGTCGTATTCTTCCGTATAGTACGCGTAGTCGTCAAAAGTGCCAAAGGTGCTGCCCGGATGGTTGAACATCGAGATCGACTGCGGGTATTGTGCCAGTGTATCATAATAGGTGCGCAGACCGGCGCCGCCCGAGGTGGTATAGAGCCCGTTGTTGCGGGAGACAAAGCCCTCGGTGGCGTAGGTGTTGATATGCCCGTACTGGCCGCTCCAGGTCATTTCATAGCCGAAGTCGGCGACAAAGGTTCCGTCCGTATAGTTATCCGCAACAGACTTGGCATATTCCCACTTTGTGGTCGTGCCGCCCAAGGGGGAGGGGATAACGGTTCCCAACTTCTTGCCGTCCATGGTGCCTAAGTTGCCGGGCGTGTCCAGATAGTGGCTGTGGTCGGTGATAAACAGGAAGTCCACATTCTGCGCGTGATACGCATAGTTGTAGGCGTCCTCGATGCTGCCCGCGCCGTCACTGAGCGTGGTATGGCTGTGTATCTGCCCGAAATAGAACTGTTCGCCGCCCGACTCGCGCAGGGTATAGTCGAGCACCAGAATCTCGCTGTCCAAATAGCCGGACTTGTTGGCATAGACCTCCACGTGCACCGGGAAGAGACCTGCGCCAAAGGACATATTGTATATATCGACGCCAGAGTAGTTCATCGTCAGCTGCCCGCTGAGCCCGTGCCTTGTCGTGATGGTGACCATCAGCGTTGCGCCGCTTGTCGCGGTGCTGAGCGTAACCTGCTGGTCTTCGCGCAGTGAGCCGGTATAGGCGGTGGATTTGACGGGCGCGCAGCGTGCCTGCACATATTCAAAGTTGAAGATGCGCCCCGTCAGCGTGGGGCTGCCCACGATTTCCGCATAGGCCTGCAGGGTATAGGGCAGGTCGGGCAGGGTGACGGGCGTACCCGTATAGAGGGTCCAGGGCTCGGGATTCTCGTCCACCAGCGGTCCCTCTTCTTCCTCTTCGCCATAGACAGGCGCGATATAGCGGCGGTAGTAAATATCCGCGCCCACCGGATCGCTCGTCAGCCCGACGCTCTGTCCCAGCGGTACCTCGCCCGCGGGCGGAGTGGCAATGACGATGGGCAGATCCTCCACGGGTATACCCGTGAAGTGTACGCCCGTGAAGTTCAGCGCGCCCGCGCCGGAGATCTTGCCGTTGCTGCCGTCGCCGCGCATATTGTCGGCCAGCATCCAGCGCAGGATAACGGTATCCTGATTCTCCAACTCAACGGGCAGCGCAAAGCGATAGAGCCGCTGCATCAGCGTATCGTTGACCTTGTTGTGCGCAACGGAGAAATTGCTGTCGGGGACGGGCAGGAAGGTCACGCCGTCCAATGAATATTCCATCTTGAAATTGCGCGGACCCGCGGCGGAAACGCGCAGTTTGGCGGAAAGCATAATCTCTTTGAAGCCCTTGGTCGATATAGAGAATTGCAGGTAGCGTCCCGGTTGGTTCCAGTTCTTCGCGACCATGGAGGACTTGCTGGTGGTGATATTGTAGACCTCGTCGTCCGTATCAGCGTTGCGCACGACGCTCATCCAGCCGTATTCGCCGCCGCTGGCCAGCATCTGGGGCGTGCCGCTGCCCGTACCCTGATCCCAGGCGGCTATCGTCCACTCCTCCTCGGACACGAGAGGACGCTCTATGAGCGTAATCCAGCTCTCGTCCATGATGCGGAGGAAATAGCCGTCGAGGAAGGCGATCAGATCCTGCGCGTTCTGCGTCAATACGGCGCGCACCTCCACGATATCGCCCTTCTGAATCTCCGTGATGGTCGGGATATAGTGGATGTTGATCACGCCCGTGCCGTCAATGATTCCGGTGGCGGGCGGGGTGCCGCCGAAGCCGCCCTCATATTTGATCTCATCCATGCGCGCGATTTCAAGCACGACATACATAGATTCATGCGTCTCGGCGAATTCATAGTCGTTCAAATCCGCCGCCGTGGCGACTATGGGCGCGGGCATGCCCGTCAGCACGGGCGTATTGCGCAGTTGGGCGTTGACAATCTGCTCCAAACCGCGATAGCTGGCGCGCATGCCCTTGACCTTGACGGTCTTGCCCGGCGAGACATTGCGGAACTCGTAGGCGCTTCCGCGCACGGTGATACCGCCGGTCTCGTCCTGCATGGTGAAGGTGACCGAGGTCCCCGCCGCGTTCGTCTCCATAAAGGTGACGACGCCCGTCACCTCGACCTCCTGGTCGAGCAGGGTACGCGCCTGCGAGATTGTATAGTTGCCGTCCGGCGCGAGGAAGACGAAGCCGAACAGCGAGGGGTCGCCGTAAATCGTGTTGCCGCCCACAACGGCAATGGCAAAGGCCATGATGCGCGTTTGCAGCAACCCCGTGCTGTCGATGGGGCCTGTATATTCCTCATAGGGGGCGCCGTCGAGACTGTAGAAGATGATAGCGTTCTCCGTCTCGCATTCTAAAATCACGGGCGTCCCGGCCAAGAGCGTCCTGCTCTGCGGCGCGGTGACGGGCGCGACATATTCGGTCTCCGTCGCGGCGGAAAAGCTGTCGCGCGGGTTGGGCCAGGCGGTCTCAAAGTCGCGGATATTATCACCCGTATAGGAGCCGCCGAAGAGTTCGGCCATGCTCAGCGCGCCGTCGTCGTCCATATCCTTTACGCGCGCCAGGGTATCCAACACCTTAGGCGTGCCGACGGCGGGCCCGTTGCCCAGATAGTCGCTGGGGCTGCCCCAGCAGACCATATCGACGAGGTTGGGATCGTCCGCGCCCGTGCATTCATCGCTGTTCATCACCAGCGCCAGCTTGCCACCCGCGGCGGAGAGGGTCAGCCACTTGTCCCCGTCCTCCGTATAATTCACCGCGAACACGTCGCCGCCGGGCAGCCAATACGCGCCCATCTGACTGACGCCCTGCGAACAGATGACCAGGAAGTAGCCGCCGGGGCGTATCTCTGTGCCGGGCGCAAAGGTAAAGCAGCGTGTGGGCGCCTGCGTGGTCGTAAACGGCTGGTTCTGCGTGGCAAAGAGCAGAGACCAGTCGCCGATGTCCACGGTCGTATCCGAG
>WREI01000033.1 GCA_009779405.1 Clostridiales bacterium | reverse complement strand
CGTGCCGTTATACAGTTCAATCCAATCCGGCGAACCATACACTTCATCCACCAAGGAGCCCTTATTGCTTGTGCAAACCTCGGATATCACCAGCGCCCCGTCTTGTGGTACGCATGCGCTAAAGTTCGGCAAAAGCAAAAGCACGCAAATCAGCGCGAGGAAAAGTCCCATCCCACGCGAAAATTGAACCCTAAAATTGCAATTCCGTTTCATATGCATTAGTATACCACAAAATTTCGACAAAACAGTATCCTATCTGAATATATTTCTGAAAAAGAGTAACGCTTCCAACACCCCGCCGCCGACGGCGAGAGCCTTGTCCGATGCGCAGAAGCAATGCGCAAGCGCACAACGCGGATCAATATCGCCGCACTTCATGCCGGCGCGCACAGGCGTCCCCTCCGGCAATATGCCGCGCAGTATGCCGTCTATTTGGGCAAGGACGGGCAAAGCATCCACTTCCGCCACGATCTGCCCCGAGTTTACGCTGTCGCCGATCTCGCAGTGCGGCCGAAAGCTGCCCGCGCAAGGCGTACGCAACAGACGCTCGGTCGCAACGCCCCCGATCTCGCCCGGTATCCCCGTGTTTGGTTGTGCCGCACCCGCGTACAGCACGCGGCCCAAATAGTGCCCTCGTTGGGTTTCAATAACGGCGTGGCAGTCCTCGCCCGCGCAGAAGCCGGGACCCACGCCGATAACTATGGGGGCATCCGTGATTTTCGTATCGATATTGCGCTTAGCAATGCGCGCGTCTACCACAGCGTCAAAGGGATGGGAACGTACAACATGTCCGGCGTCGTCGGCAAGCAGCGGAATTTCGCCCGACTCCAAAATATCGAAAGCGGCCCGCATATCTTTGGCATACCGCGTCTCCACATCTTCCACGCGCCAAGTCCCGTGCAGCATCGCTTCCGAAAAGCAGACCGCCCTGCGTATGCAAGTGGGCTTCGCCAAATCCGTCATTACGACGCGAAAGCCGCTTCGGAACAGGCGCAGTGCGATGCCAGTCGCCAGATCGCCCGCGCCGCGTATGAGTATCAAAGGCATATCCATGTTCCCTCCTGCAACGAACCCGCAAAGACGGGTATATGTAAACCCGACGCGGCCAAATGCGCCGCGCATTCCCGCGCTCCTGCGTATTGCGCCGCAGTATCACATTGGTTGATAAACAATGCCGAAAGTCCACCCTCAGCGCAAAGCACCCGCGCGGCGATTGCGGGCGTAATGTAAGCCTGTTCGGTGACGCCCGCCCGCTCGGCATATAGCGCGGGTCTGTGCGCCGCATCCGCAATGCGCCGCCCAAAGCCTGCGGCCCCCAGCACGCAAAGAGCTCTGTGTGGTATTTCGGGCAGAATCGGTTCATAGGGTGCGTGCGCCTTCATGGGCAGACCGCGGCTCCCGTCCGCTTCGACCAACACATAGTCCGCCAAATCCCTGAGCGCGGCAAAGGGCAGGGGAGAGGGGACCAGTTTTCCGCTCTCGTCCGGCGTTCCCACGGCAACACGGTTGTGCCGCGCCAAAAGCACATCCAAGGCAGTTGCGTCGCCGCCTACATATAATGGAATGTCCGCGGGCGGATAGATATGCGCAGTGGTCGAAAAGATGACCCGCCCCAGCAATTCCCGCGCCAGAACGTGCAGCAGGGTCGTTTTCCCGCCGCTGCCGACTGTTGCGAAGACGCCCTTTTCAATATGCAGAAGCTTCGACAAAAACATATGTATAGAATAGCATAAAAGCGCGTGATACGGTGCATAATTCGCGAATGTGACCGAAAGTTTACATTTTTGACCGAAATACCGCCAGAAAAGTCCTTGACAAACCATGTTAATGATATATAATCTCAATAAGGAATGTATGTCACATGAATATATTCACGAAAAAAGACCAAAACTATCAGCAACTGACAGGAGGAACATCCCTATGAAAGCAACCGGTATTGTGCGCCGCATCGATGAGCTCGGGCGCATCGTCATCCCCAAGGAAATCCGCCGCACCCTACGCATCCGCGAGAACGACCCGCTCGAAATCTTCACGGCTGCCGACGGAGAAATCATTCTGAAGAAGTATTCCCCCATTGCGGAATTGACCGGTTTTGCGGAAGAGTATGCGCAGGCATTGCATGGCATCTTCGGGCATTCCGCCGCCATCTTCGATCTGGAGCGCGTCGTCGCTGTTGCGGGCAGCGTCAAGCGTCAGCTTACGGAGCGTCGCGTTTCCCAGATCTTCGAATCCTGGCTCTTTGCCAAGCGCCCCCTGAACACCTATGAGAACCCCGGCGCGGCCATCCCCCTCACGCGTGAGCAGGAAGCCGTCTTCCAGAACCAGATCGCGGTACCCATTGTCGTCAATGGCGATTCGGTCGGTGCCGTCGCCCTCATCGGCGAAGAAGGCGCGATCATGGGCGAGCGCGAAGTGGACGCACTGAAAGTAGCGGCCCTCTATCTCGCTAAGCAGCTCGACACATAAGCCGATTGACACAATCCATCTTTTCTTGATACAATGCCCCTGTGAAGGGGCATTGTGCTATGTGCCAATAAAATATAAGTGAAAAGAGGAAAGTGGAAAGTGATTATAGAAACGCATTGCGTTTCTGAGATTTAAGTATATTATGCATCCCAATATGCAAGGATTGCACTATCTTTCCTCTTTCCACTGTCCACTTTCCTCTCAAAAAGGAGTATCCATGTCCGAGGGTCGCCGCGAACGGTTGCGGGAACAATTTTGGCAGCATGGTTCCGCCGGAATGGCGGACTATGTGCTGTTGGAATTGTTCTTGTCGTTTATTGTCCCGCGCCGCGATACGCAACCCGCCGCGCGCGCGTTGATTGCGCAGTTCGGCAGTTTGGAGAATGTCTTTCTGGCCAAGCAGGCGGAATTGGAAAAGGTATCCGGCGTGGGCGAAAACACGGCGTCCTTTTTGAAGGTGGCTGGGGAGCTGCATGCCCGCACCGAGCAGCAGCGCTTTGTCGACAAGCACGGGCATTCCGTCCTGAAAAACCCCATTGCGGCCTGTGGCTATGCCCTGAGCGTGGCCGCCCATGACGTCTATGAAACCCTGCGCATGGTCGCGTTGGACGCTCGCGGCCGCGTACTGCGTTGCGAAATCCTGGCTACGGGCTCACTCACCGAAGTGCCGCTGGATATGCGCCGCACGATCGAGCAGGCCCTGCTCTCCCGCGCTTCGGATATCATACTGATACACAACCACCCCTCCGGCAATGAATGTCCTGCCCTCGCGCGCAGATGTGGAAGCGGCGGCGCAGACCGACAAGCTGGCGGGCAAGATAGGCATTGGGGTGCTGGATCAACTGATTGTCCACCGCAACTGCGTATACAGCCAGCGCTATGACCGCGTATATCGCTACTCCGCCTACGACAAATGCGAAAGCCTTTCGCCGGACGCGTATTTGGACACAATAAAATTGTAGGGGCGGGTATTGTCCGTGAATTGGAGGAATCTATGAAACGAATCCCTTTATTCCGTTTATCCTCGCAACAATCCTGCTCTTTATCGCATGCAACCCGATACCCGATCCAAAGCCGGAACCTACGCCCGTGCCAACCCGCACTGTACAAAAACCAACGACCGCGCCGCCAATGGCAACGCCGACGGCGATACCGGAAGACTTGGAAATTGCGTTGCTGAATCCCAATTATCCACCACATGAAGTCCCTCTCAACTGGAAGCAAATCGTGTAGAACAGCACCTTCCAATTGGATGCCTTAGAGAAAAATGATGACGCATACAGCATAGGCCTTGGCTCCTATCCATGTATAGACGGCTCCACTGTAGCCATCCCAATGGCGGAGGAATTTGCACGCCAGCACTTGGGCCTGTTCGATGCATCGGATTTTGTTTCGTTCAGCAAAACGCATAGTGCATATGAGAATTTGATTTTCGGCAGAAAGAGCTACACGGACGGAAGTTCCCAAATTCTTCTGACCGCGCATGGTGCAATCGAATCCCCGGAGAGATACTGGTATTGGCGTGATACCAGCTATGCCCTTGCGGATGTTACAGAGCAGAGCACCGATCTCATCATAGTAACCGCGCCATCCGATGAAGAATTACAGCTTGCTGCAGACAACGGCGTAGAGTTGATAATGCAACCCGTTTGTTGGGATGCTTTCATATTCATCACCTACAAGGACAATCCCGTGGACAGTCTGACCATTGCGCAGATACGCGATATTTACGCAGGAAAGATTACCAATTGGAGCGAAGTGGGTGGCGAAGATTTGGCCATCCGCGCATACAGCCGCAATGCGAATTCCGGGAGTCAGACGGCCATGGAGAACCTGGTGATGCAGGGAACGGAAATGATGAACTCCATAAAATCGGCGGAGAGTGTGGTATATGCGATGAGCACTTTGCTGCAGGTGGCAACTGCCAGAGGTGGTTTGGGGTACACATACAAGTATTATACATTTCAGGAGTATTCCGAGGGTGGATTGAGCCACTCCCCCACGTACTATATGAAAACCTTTGCCATCAAAGGAATAGCGTCTTCCCCGGATAACATTATAAGCGGTTTATATCCCTTTTCCATCAATTATTACGGCATCATCCGCAGAGGAGACGAAGAGAAACCGGGCGAAGAATTCTTAAATTGGATCCTCTCGGACGTGGGGCAGACCTGTATACGGCAGGCCGGATATATCCCCCTGAACGGCGAAACACCTACATTCTATTTTGATGAAAATGGTTTTATACTTCCCCACAGCAGCGAGCGCTTGCTGACAAACAATGATCTGCAACGTATAGAATACTACTCGTATTATTGGGAAATAACAAAACATACGCAAATCCTGCTCGACTTCGCCCGCAACGAAATATTCGCCCGGCACGGACATATCTTCGATGATCCCATCTATGCAGAACATTATTCGCAATACGAGTGGTACAACGCTTTGAACCATCACTATGTAACGCTCGATGAATTAAGCGAAATCGAAAGAGCGAATCTTCAATTTATAGAGGAATGGCGCAGATACTAATCCGCTGCTATAAACAACACCGCACTCCACGTCGAATACTGCGTATAACTCACAGCCATTCCGCGCGGCTGCTCCTCGGAACCCCAATCTAAGAGTATGGGCTTAAACTCCGCGCGGACGCGGTAATGATAAAGGAGGGCGGGGTCTGCGCTTTCATCTATCAATAAGCAGGACAGCGGCATCAGGCCTATGCCCGCTGGGGTCTTGCGCGACTCTTGTGCGACCGTTTCCCAGGTTTTCTTATCTTCTGAGCGCTCCAAAATAAAGTGTATTTCCTCACCGCCGCGGGGAACGGCGTTCAGGGTTGCCGCAAAGAATACGCCCCGTTCCGTGCGGTTGCCCAATAGGCGCGGCGTACCCAAAAACGGCTCACCGACGAGCGCTTCTTCTAATGAGAGCGGCACATAGGGGCTGGGTGTGTACCGGATGATATTGCGTCCGCCGTTGAAGTCTTTCAGGCGGTAAATCCCGTAATCGTCCAACGGATCCTCTGTCCCGTTCTGGATATCATCCAATAAATCTGCAAGGCTGCCGCGCGCGCCGAAATCGCCCGACGGCTCGGCGTTTCCGAGCGGTTGCAAGCCCCCCTCGCCATAGGTTGTGACGGCGATAAAGGTGGAAGCCGTCATATTGATCTGCTCCCAGACGATGACGCCGATGATGGGTACGTCTATATCAAAGGGATCGGCATTACCCTCGCGCGTGACGCTGACGACCAGCCGCACATGCCCGTTCGGATTCATGCGATAGATGAGCGCGTCCCCCGGGCATATTTGGTTCAAGTCCGCAAGCTCCGCAATCGAACCCTCCCCGCGCCGCACAACGGTGCGTACGCGCCCGCCCGTGGTGGTTACGAGCGTCAAAGTCGTAAACCGGCCCGTAAGCCCCCAGGCATAGGAAACAAAAGAACTGCAGTCCGCGCCCCAACTGGGCGCGATATAGTTGTCTGCGGTGGAGCGGGTTTGATAAAACGGACTGTCTATATCCTTCGTCTCCTCCAAAAACATCCCAAACGCGCGGGAAGAGGAAACATAGCGCGAGCCCATCGCGTACGGTACGCCAAAGTAGCCGAAGCCCGCGTGGAAATTGCCGATTGGCGTTCCGCCCGGCGCGTGTCCGCCGACTATCTCCGTCAACGCGTACCAATACACTTCTTTCAGCTGTCGCGCGCGCAGTATCATCTGCACCCAGTTGCGGTTGTCCTCCAAGCGCGGCGGGGGCGTTGGCGTAGGCGTTGGCGTGGGTACGGGCGTCTCCGTTTGCGCCGGGTCGGGTGTCGGGTTGGGCGCCTGCGTCTCGGAACGCACCGTTGACGCAAGGCCCAGCAAAACAAAAAGAAACAGAGCAATGCAAACAACGCAAAGCAAAAATCTTTGAAAAAATCCAATACTCTTCATAATTTGTATCATAGCATAAAACCGCGAAAAAAGAAAGATTCTGCGGAAACGAATTACTTCAGAACTACTTCAGATTCCAATCGTACTCTATCATAATCCGCGCGATTTCCTTGCATTCTCCCGAGACAAGGGAGAAGGACGCGTCGAAAGCTTCAACAAATAAATTCGTAAGACCGTCAAAGCAGATTCTGTCAACAAATTCTTTCGGGATACTCTCCTGCATATAGGGCTTCTTGTCCCTTGAAAACAAGTGGATGCAATCTTCCGTTAAAACAAGATACCCGTTGCGGACTGTATATGTGCTGCGGATATTCACCTTTGCCTTCGCCAGTATTTTGCCTTCGATGTTTTTCTCTATATCCCTATATTTCCGCGCATCACGGAGCATCACAAGGGGTACGACGATCATCAAACCCAAGGCGAAAAGCGAAGCGAAGAGTAGGGCAATGTTAAGATAATGGGGAATGGCAAAGAATAATATGAGAAAAGAAAATACGCCGCAGAACACGCTGATCATGAAATTTTCTTTCGATATAAACAAACGGAGATACGCTTTCATATGTACAGCATAACGAAAAACACGCGACTGTCAAGTCCGCCATTCTCGTCTAAATTGCAAAAATTAGATGTAGGGCTATTCATATTCTCATTTCCATGGTATTATATACTGCTTTATAATCGGAAAGGACACAAGCTATGATTATTGTGATTCCCGCCTACCAACCGGATGAAAAACTGTTGCGCTTGTTGCGGGAGCTGAAGGAACAGACGGGATATACTGTCGTGGTCGTCAACGACGGCAGTGCGGCGCATTGCGCGCCCGTCTTTGAGGAAGCGGAAACGCTTGCCACCGTGCTGCACCACGAGGTCAACCGCGGCAAGGGCGCGGCGATGAAGACCGCCTTTGCCTATATCGCCGAGAACTTTGACGCAGCAGAGGGCATCGTCACCGCCGACGCGGACGGGCAGCATCTCGTCTCGGATATCATACGCGTGGCCCGGGCGCAGGCAGAGAGTCCCGAGGACCTCATCATGGGTACGCGCCGCTTCACAGGTGATGTGCCCTGGAAGTCCCGCGCGGGCAACAGCATCACCCGCTTTGTCTTCGCCATCAGCACGGGCGTACGCGTATATGATACGCAGACGGGTCTGCGCGCGTTTTCCGTCGCTCGGGCGCGGGAGATGTGCGCCCTAAAAGGCGACCGCTATGATTATGAAATCAACCAGCTTCTGCATTGCACGCGCAACCACATCCATATCGCGGAAGTGACGATTGAGACCGTCTATATCGGCGAAAACGAGAGCTCGCATTTCCATGTATGGCGGGATTCGTTCCGCATCTATAAAATTCTGCTCTCCTATGTGGCGACCTCCGTATTCTGCTTCTTGTTCGAGTATTTTATGACGCTCGGGCTGAACGTGCTGCTGGGCCTGCCGTTTTTGGCGGGCGTGCGCGCCTTTTCACTCAGTATTGCCCGCGCACTCCACGCCGATTTCACCCTGCCCACTCTGATTGCGCGTATAAGCAGTGCAACATTGAACTATAATCTGAACAAGAAAGCCGTGTTCCACTCCAAAAACAAAACCAGCGCTCTGCGTTATACGTTGGTGGCCGTGGTGGTGTATGGGTTATATTGGGGTCTGCTGTATATCGCAAGATATATGTTGGGCTGGCAGCAGCTGTGGCTGATCATGCTGCCCGCACAGCTCATCACCTATCCCGTCAATTTCTGGTTGCAGCGCAAATTCGTATTCGCGAAAAGTCGCACCAAATAAATACTGAAAAATAGAGGTAACAATGACAAGAAGTCAGAAAATTACATTGACCATCGTGCTGGATTTTGTGCTCCTCCTCCTCTTGGGCGGACTGGTCTGCGCATTCACCTTCGGATGGTTCGAGCAGGATATCGAGACCCCCCCCATAATCTTGGATACACCGCTGCCGTCGCCGACGCCCGATGTCCTGGTGGCGGAGATTCCCACGCCCACGCCCGGCACGGAAGAAACCCCTGAACTCCCCGTCGCGCCCACGTCCACGCCCGTGATTGACTTCCCGGGCATATTGGACGCGAAGTATCGGGATTATTTCCTGCCCGAAGGCACTGCGCCTATCTGGACGGAGACCACCTATCAAAGTTCCGACGTGTATATTAAGATGGATGTGCACGAGGAGAAACACTTGAAATACTGGGTGGCGGATATCTATGTGCGCAACGTGGAAAATCTGAAAGCGGACTATGTGTCAAGGGAAAAGGATAAAATGACTATTCCGAAGTTCCATGCAAAACTTGACGCGATGTTGACCATCAATACAGACTATTGGATCAACCCCAAGAGCAGGCACGGCTGGTTTGTGCGCAACGGCGAAGAGATAGCGCGCAACCCGGAGAAGGCGCTCAGCAATGATTTCTGCGTCATCTATCGCGATGGAACGATGGAGACCTACGATTACAACGCTTTCCTCGCTTCCTTTGCCGAGGGCGATATAAGCTTCGATACCATAACCGCCCGCTTCCCGTATCATGTTTTCTATTTCGGCCCCGCGCTCTTGGATGACCAAGGCTATGCGAGGACGAAGTTCAATACCGCAAGCCAAATCGGAGGGAAGAACCCGCGCACGGCCATCGGCTATTATGAACCCGGACACTATGCCTTTATCTGCGTATTGGGGCCGCGCAACGTGCGGAACAAGAACTTCCAAGTGGTAGGCAGCGGCAAGTCGGATGGCCTGAGTCTCATCGAGCTGGCGGCACTCTGCGAAAGCTTGGGCATGAAAGCCGCCTACAATTTAGACGGCGGCAGCACAACCGCAATGATGTTCGGCGACAATCTGTACGGCCACCACGACCGCACCTTGCCGGATGTGCTGAGCATTGTAGAATTTGGAGGATAGGATAGCAATGAAAAAGTTTTTAAGGGTTTCTCTATATATCATCGCCAACGCCTGCATCATTTTGAGCGCGCTGTATATCACCTTCACGATACTGGACGGATTTAACCCCATGTTCCACTTTATCAAGGGCAATATCCTGACTATGCACCTGCATATCATCCTGCCCGCCCTGTCGTTCGCGTTCGGCGTCTTCTTCCTCATCTATTATTGGATGTGCAAGAAACCGAAGCAACAAAGTAGTCCCCGTCGGTTCTGACGGGGAGGGAGTAGGGGGCAGTATGGGTAATGCATCGCAAAATAGCAATCGGCACGATGATGGCGCGGACTTGGACGCACTGCGGGATGAATACCAAATCGTCTATCAAAAAGCCTTCCAATCGCGCCCCTATAATGCGCCGAATGATGCAAAACCGTACAATTACAAGGGCGCAACCATTGCAGCGCTGGTACTCAGCTTTGGTGGAATACTTCTTCCTGTTCTAAGCATTGCGGGATTCATACTTGGAATAGTTTGCATAATACAAGGCAGAAAGCGCGGTGAAGGGATCGTTTTTGCGATCGCTGCCCTCGTTATCAGCGTTGCTGTGCTTATCTTGACAGTTATGGCAACCGGAAGCTTGATATTCTTGATTATTCCCTTTCCGGTTGTCGCGCCCATTCTATGGTATTTCCGCTAACCCCGCCAACGCGCGCAGTATCATCGCCGCGTCGGCGGCAGAAATGCCGGGGATGTTATCGACATCCGCGTTGATGCGCCCCTGCGGTGAGAGTTCCGCCAAACCTGCCAAACTGCGCAGGACGAGGGCGGCGTCCTCTGCATTCACAACGCCGTCGCAGTTGGCGTCGCCGCGCAACGTCGAGACGTTTGCACGTGCCAATAGATTGAGCGGTTCGCCGTTTGTCATAAGAACCTGTTGGGGCAGGGGTATCCGTTCCTCCCCCTCGCCGAAGCCCAACTGACCCTTCGCATGGTCGCCCCAGCCAAACACCGTCCCATCCGCCTTCATAACGAGCGTATGCCGAAATCCGGCGGCGATGAGAACCGCCGTGGGTATGCCGGTCGCTTGTTGGGGGGAAGTAAACTGCCAATCGATATAGCCCAAGGCCAATTGCCCGAACCAGTTGCTGCCCATGCCCCAAACAGAGCCGTCCGCTTTGAGAATCGCCGTATGGTTGCCGCCGCCGGAGATCGTGGAAGTGGCTTCCCAAGCGGTGATATGCAGGGGCCACCCGAAATTGGTGGACCCACTGCCTAACTGCCCGGAATAATTGCTGCCCCAGGCATAGTATTTCCCATCCGCTGCCTGCGCGATGCCAAAACCCGCGCCGCATTGCAAGCTCTCGATATTGGACAGCGTGGAAACCTGTACGGGTACGATGCTGCCGAGATCCATGCCTATGACCCCGTTTCCGCCTTGCCCGTACTGCGTCTCCCCCCAAGTCCAAACGCTGCCGTCGGCTTTCAGCGCGGCGGCAAAATCCGTACCCGCGCCAATGGCAATCACATCCGAAATGCCCGTCAGCTGCACGGGCGTATAGCGGTTCGTCTTCGTACCGTCGCCGACATAGCCGAAATAATTGCCACCCCAACCCCAGACCGTGCCGTCATCCTGCAAGGCGAAGGAATTGGAGTTGCCCGCCGCCACGGCGATGATCTTCCTGCCCTGCAAACTCTCCACAAGCCGGGGCGCGTACGCGTGCTGTCCATAGCTGCCGTCGCCTACCTGCCCGTTGCTGTTATAACCCCAGGCCCATACCGATCCGTCCGTCTGCACGGCAAGATTATGGTAGGGTCCCGCCACGATATATACAATTTCGCTGAGACCGGGTACCTGCTTGGCATACAGGCTCTTCTGCCCGCTGCCGCCCAATCCGTCGCCCAGCTGCCCCATGCTGTTGTCGCCGCAGGCCCACACCGTGCCGTCGCTGTGCAGGAACAGGGAGTGGTTGTAGCCGCCCGAAAGCATGGGCGGCGTGGTGAAGGGTTCTTCCTCTGCGCGCACAAAACCAAGCGGCAGCAGGAGCAGGGCTGCGAGCAGCAGTGCCAGTGTTTTTCTCATTTGTTTCTCTCCACAGTCAGCGCGCGCAGGGTCTCTCGTACCCACTCGGCGCTTGTCTTTGTATCCTCCGCCAAAAAGGCTATATCCACTTCGGTGGGTTCCTGTTTCGCATATTGCAATGCGTTGCGCAAGAGCGAGGTGCGCATCTTCACAATATCCACATCGCGCGCCCGTACCAGACTCGGGTGTTCGGGCAATATAATGCTCTCGCCCGGCACTTCCTCCGCCGGATCGCCCAAACGCAACCCTATGCCGTTCTGCCGCGCAAAGCTGAGCTGGGGCAGGGGATGTTTGCCCGCGCCCGTATATTCCGTCTCCTGTACCACGAGGATGGCGTCCTCGGGCATGCTCTGCGCGATATGGAAGGCCGCCGCCAGCGAGGTATTGCCCGCGGGTCCGCGCTCCAAGCCCTCCAAGCTCGCCAAGAGCTCCGTCATATAGAAGACTTCGCCCTGATTGACCGTCACATAGCGGTCCATATAGCGCAGTGACCGCGCACCACTGCGCGGCACGTCGCTCCTGTCGGGCCAGGTGGCAAAGGGGATACCGAAGCCCGTATGCCCCGTGGTAAAGCTCTTTCTGTTGAAGGCTCCGTCCGAGGCCATATGCAGGCCCGACAGGTTGACCGAAGCACCGATCAACTGCGCGTTGCAGTTCGCCCGCAACAGTCCGCGCCCCGTTCCGGTGATATTCCCGCCGCCCGCGTGGGTGCAGACAACCGCATCGGGCATCCTGCCCGCCAGTTCCATGCATTGCTGCACCAGTTCATAACCCAGGGTCTCCACGCCCGTCACGCCGAAGGGCGAATACAGCGATGCGGAGAAATAGCCCGTGTCTTCCAGCAGGCGCAGGGCGATGTAGAACAGCTCCGGCCCCACGGTGCATTGCAATACCTCCGCGCCATAGGCCTCACATTTGCGCGCCTTTTCCAAAATCTCGGGCTGGCCCATCCTGCGCGAATCATAGCATTCCTGCACGACGATGCATTTGAGCCCCTGCCGCGCCGCCTGGCTGGCCACCGCCGCACCGTAATTGCCGCTCGTGGCTGCCAGCACGCCCGAAAAGCCCGCACGCTTGGCGTGGTAGACCGCCGTGGCCGCCCGCCTGTCCTTAAAGCTGCCCGAGGGGTTCGCAGCTTCATCCTTGATGAAAATCCGTGCGCCCATGCCAACGGGTGCCAGCTTGCGCGCCAGCGCGCTGATATTGCGCAGTTCCAAGAGCGGCGTATTGCCGACGCCGCAAAGGGCCTGCACGCGCCGCACTTCGTCGAAGGTATAGCCCGTGCTGCGCAACATCCCCTCATAATCAAAGGCAATGGAACCGCTCTCAAATTTAGCAAAATCAATGCCCGACGCGGCCAATAGTATCTCATTCTTCCGCGCCATCACCGCCGCGCAGCTTGTGTCTTTGGGGTTATGCATCTTCGCCACCTCCGAACAACAGCGCCCGCGCTTGCGGTCCTATGCCCGAAAGTTCCGGTACAAACGCGCCGTAACCCACGGGATAGGCAGTCTCAGCCTCCGCCAAGACGCCCGCTTCCTCGCGCCCCGTGGCCGTGCGCACGCGCACCTCCTGCCCGATCTCCGCGTCCGCCAGAAGCGTCCCTTTGACCCATAGCATAAACGGGGTCGCCGCCGTATCCGTCGGTATCCCCGCCGCTCTCTCGCTGGCGTCCAGAATCTGACACCGTATCGTCACCCAAGTGCCTTGCTGAATCATTGGACTATCCGCTTTCCTTCCCGCACAAAGTCCCGGAAATCCCCCATAATCGCGTGCGGCACGGGGATATCGAGCATCGTTTTCAGTCCCGGCTCCGCGTTGATCACATGCGGTATACAGTTGACACACATGGCAATGGTGCCAAGTCCGCCCTCGATCTCGGGGCGTATGGCCATATCCACGCCCGGACTGCCCGACAGCACAATATAATCGCCCGTATGCGTGCCGCCCAAGTGCGGCTCAATCTGCTGCGGGTGTATCATATCTATCACAACCTGCCCGCCGCGCAGACCCTGCCCGGTCATATTGACGCCCGCCACCTGACCGGCCGCCGCAAAGCCGTGGGGGCTCTTGCGGTTAACCTCCGTCACAATGGCCTCCATCTGCGTTTCGACAGCATCCACGTCAAGTCCCAGCGCCGCGTCAATCATGCCGATGGACTCGGCAAAGCCCACATGCCCCGCCAAACTGCCGTCCGTCACGCGGCGGTCGAACTCGTCGACCTCCATGCCGATGCCCTGCTCTTCCATCACCGTCACGCCAAAGGGCGAAAGACTGTTCACGCGGCGGCACTGCACACTCTGCACGTCGGTCATACAGGCCGAGAGCAGCACGGCCAGGAGGTCCATCACCAGGCCCGGATTGATGCCCGTACCCAGCACCGAAACCCCGTTGCGCCGCGCGGCCGCATCCATCTTATCCGCCAGTTCCGCATTCTGCGCGCGCGGCCAGCTCATCTCCTCTGCAATGGTGATCACGTTCACACCCTTTTCGCAAATCGCAATCACTTTATCCGCGACATGCTTCACAAACGAGTCCGTGGCAATGATGCAGATATCGCAACCGCGCTCGGCCACGACCTCATCAA
Organism: Clostridiales bacterium; assembly: GCA_009779405.1. Taxonomy (GTDB): domain Bacteria; phylum Bacillota; class Clostridia; order Christensenellales; family CAG-138; genus WRCT01. The sequence goes on along the minus strand of WREI01000033.1, from coordinate 11,433 downwards.
TGTTCCGCCGTATCAAAACATCCGCCTGCGCAGAGTTTACGCCCAGCACCTCCCGCATGCCCCTGCCCACGCGCGCCGGGTGCGCGTCGCAGATTCCGACAATCTCCACACCCCGCTTGCCCAAAAGCATCTTCGCCATGCCCTGACCCATCGCGCCAAAGCCCCACTGCGCCACCTTGATTGTTTCCATATTACACTCCTATTCATCCAAAGTTTCATGTATACATTATCATGCCGACGCAAAGGAAGCAATACCCTTCTTTACAAATCCGGCGCAAAACCTTTGCAATCCGCGCGAAAGTATTCTATACTGGGTACATTATAAAATGATTGTGAGGGAATTATTATGATGCGTACCAAGACTTGCCCGAAATGTCGAAGCACGGATATTGTGCGTATCCCGGGATGGAAGAATGCGACAGGTTACACTTCCAATGTTATCCCAACCGGTCTTTTCAGTGGTGTGTACGTAACGCGCCTGCTTTGTATGGCTTGCGGTTATTTGGAAGAATGGGTAGAAACAAAAGAGGATAGGGAAAAAGTTCGGCAGGGGCTTGAACCGCGCGGCAGGAAGAAAATAAGGAAGATATAAGGAGGCATCTATGCAAAGAAGTGCACCCATGCGAACGCATGAACAATTCCCGTGATGCCTATCGTGTAGAGATCACCATTGTGGATTTCGTCCGCGGCACCCTGTCTGCCGAGGCGCAGAAGGAATTTGATGTTCGCACATCCGACATAGGAACCGGTATGGAACTGCTGGTGCTTCATATACGAATTCACGCGATAGAGTCCAAGGACGATGCAAAAATCAGCATCACCAGCTATGATTTCGCGCTCGTCAGCGAATCCGGCACGAAATATGAAAGAATCTACGCCTACGGCAGCGGCGCTTTGAAATTGGGCGATATGTATGAAGGCGCAACGCAGGAGGGATTCGTTTTCTTCCAAGTAAGCATTTTCGATACAAATCCGCTTATCGTATTCAAGGAAGGCTATAGTGATCCGGGTGTTTGGTTCAAATTGACGAAGTAAGCGGCGAGGGATGCTATAAACCGCGTGTAGACACCCGGGTATGAACCTCATTCATATCCGGGTGTTGTATACATCCATCACAATTTCGATTTTTTCACCGCTATATTTCATTTTGTGCTATAATACATTGTTATGTCAAAAAAGAAAATCTTCAAAACCAAAACCGAACGCGGGCTCTTTCTGGGTTATCGCTTCTCCAATGCGGCGCTGTTGCAAAACGCGCTGGCGCACAGTTCCTATGCGGTGGAGTGGCACTGCGCCGACAATGAACGCATGGAATACCTGGGCGACGCGGTGCTGGAGCTCTGCATATCGGAACATCTCTACGAAAATTGCCCGCGCATGCGCGAGGGTGAGATGACCAAGACCCGCGCAAAGCTGGTTTGCGAGGATGCGCTCTATCGCTGTGCCGTCGCCATCGGTCTGCCTGAACACCTGCTCTTGGGCGGGGGAGAGGACAGGACGGGCGGGCGCGGCAAGCCCTCCATTCTGAGCGACGCAATGGAAGCGGTGATCGGCGCGGTCTTTCTCGACGGAGGCTATATCGCGGCGCGCAACTTTATACGTGACAAGCTCCTGCCCCACCTAATCTCCAATACGGGCGAAGCGACGCCGGATTATAAAACCCGCTTTCAGGAATACGCGCAAGGGCGCCTGCGCGGCGCGAAGATCGTCTATGATTTGATCCGCGTCGAAGGCCCGGATCATCGGTGCGTCTTCACCATGCGCGTCTCTGTCAACGGCAAGCCCATGGGCGAGGGCAGCGGAAAGAGCAAGCAGAGCGCGGGGCAGCAGGCGGCCAAGGCGGCGCTATTGGCCTTCGCAAACGCGGAAAAGAACGGGGACAACGAACAGGTATGCGACTGACCAAACTGCACATAAACGGGTTCAAATCCTTTGCCAGCAAGACGGAGTTGATCTTTGGCGACGGCATCACCGCCATCGTCGGTCCCAACGGCAGCGGCAAGAGCAATATCTGCGACGCTGTGCGCTGGGTGCTGGGCGAACAGAGCGCCAAGGCCCTGCGCGGTACAAAGATGGAGGACGTCATCTTCAACGGCACGCAGGCCAAGAAGGCACAATCCTTTTGCGAAGTGACGCTCAGCTTTGACAATGCGGACAAGACCATCCCCCTCGATTTTTCCGAGCTGGCCGTCACGCGGCGCGTGTTCCGCTCGGGCGAAAGCGAATACAGAATCAACGGCGCCGTCTGCCGCATGCGCGATATCCAAAAACTCTTTGCGGATACGGGCATAGGCAAGGACGGCTATTCCGTTATCAGCCAGGGCAAGGTGGATGAAATACTGTCGGGCAAGTCTGGAGACCGCCGCATCGCGCTCGAAGAAGCGGCGGGCATACAGCGCTATCGTCTCTCTCGGGAGGAGACCCTGCGCAAATTGGACGCCACCGATAAGAATATGGAGCGCCTGGCGGATATACTCCATGAATTGGGCGAGCGCGTGGAACCCCTGCGCGAACAGAGCGAAAAGGCCAGGGCCTATCTGGCTCTGCGCGAAGAGCTGAAAGACTGCGAAGTCAATATGTACCTCTATCGCAGTGATCGCCTGCGCGAAAAACTGCGCACGCTGGCGGAAGCTATACGCGGCATCGCGGGTGAATTGGCTGAGCGCGAGGGCGTAGAGGAAGCGCAGAAATATATATCCCTCTCATTAGAAGGAAAACTCGCCGCGCTGGACGTGGATCTGGCCCGGCGGCATGCGGATTTGCTGACCGAGCTGTCCGGTTCCGAGGGCCGCGTGGGCGAGAACCGCGTGCTTCTGGAGCGCCGCGGCAACCTCACCGAGCGCCTGCGCAAATTGCAAGAGGAAGAACGGGAAGCCGGAACGGCACAAAGTGAATCATATTTTACAGAAAACGGTGCGCAAGCCGCACTGGAAGCGCAAGTACATGCCGCGCGCGTCGCGCTGACGGAGACGGATGAAAGCTTAGAAGGCGAAGAAAACGCGCTCGAAGCACGCAAGCAGAACCTGATGGATGCCCTCAACCGCGCCGCGGATATGAAGAGCAGCTTTGCCCGCCACGAAACCATGAAGACAGCCCTGCTGGCAAGGCGCGAGGAGCTTTTGCAAACCAAAGCCAAAGCCGTGTACGAACAGAGTCTCCTGCAAGCAGAAGCAGAGGAACTGGAAGCAACGCGCGTAGCTTTGCAAGCGGAGAAGGATGCGATAGAGACCGATCTGCGCGCCGTACAGGCGCGGCGCACCCAAAGCGAACAGAATTATGCCTCCCGCGTATTGGAGCTCCAAAAACAGCAGGAGCAAAACGGCGCGGCGACCGCCCGCCTGCAAACCCTGCGCGAGATGGCGCAGGCGCGTGACGGCTATCAGAACAGCGTCCGCCGTCTCTTGCAGGACGCTGAGCGCGACGCCGCCCTAGGCAAGCGTCTCTATGGCAGCGTGGCCGAGCTGTTCCGCGTTCCGGTCGAGTATGAGACCGCCATCGCTGTCTGTCTCGGCGCGTCCGCGCAGAATATCGTCACCCCGACGGACGCCGACGCGCAGTTCTGCATCGAATATCTGCGTAGGCGCGACTACGGGCGTGTCACGTTTTTGCCCGTGAACATGCTGCATATCACAGAGCTCCGCGACCGCGAATTACTGCGTGAGCCGGGCGTCCTGGGCCTGGCAAGTGAGCTCATAGATTGCGATGAACCCATACGCCCCGCACTACGCTATTTGCTGGGCCGCACAGTGCTCGCCCGCGATTTGAATGCAGCGGTGGCCTTAAAGCGCAAGTCACGGAATGCCTTCCATATCGCAACTCTGCAGGGCGACTTTATCAGCATGGGTGGCGCGATGACGGGCGGCGGCACGGAAAAGCGCAGTGCCGGGGGCATCCTGAGCCGCGCCCGCGAAATTTCGGAACTCGAAACAGCCGTTCAGGCGGGCATTGCCGCCATCCAAGGTTTAGAAGCCATGCTTGCATCCCGCAAAAACGAGCTTATGCTGTTGGATGTCCAATGCAATGCGCTGTCCGCCGCGTTCGAGGAAAAGAACGCCGAACACACGCGCCACGTAGAGCAAATCGCTCTCTTTGCGCGGGACGACGCACACAACGCGGAGCGCCTGCAAAGCGCGGCGGAGGGCTTGGCGGATATAGACGCGGGTCTGGTGCAGGCGAACGAGGGTTTACGGGATTCCCAAACGGAGCAGACGGAAGGGGATGAACGCAACGCCGCCGCCCGCGCGGAAATCGTACGCCTGCAAAAAGAATTGACCGAAAAACGCGCCGCGCGCGAACGCGAAAATCAAGCCCTGATCCAAAGCATGGTGCAATTGGTCACTCTGCAAAAGGAAACGGATGCCAAAATAGCCGAGCAGATGCGCAGGGAGCGCGACACCGCTGCGCGCAAGCAGGAAATGCAGGCTCTCCAAGCGCAGCTGACCGAAATAGAGACGCAAATTCTCGCCATGGAGAGCCACATTATAAGCGCCCGCGCCCATACCGAACAAACGAAGGAGGAGTTGGCAGGATTGCAGCTCTCGCGGGAGGAAATGCAGGTCAAATTGCAGCAGAGCCGCAATGACCGCGACAGCGCGCGGGAGACCGAGCGCGTTCTCTCCGAACAGAAACACAAACAGGAATTGGCCGCCGAGCGCGCCGAGATGGAACTGCGCCAATTGGAGGATCGCATTTGGGAGGATTACAGTCTCACCTATGACAATGCCCTCCCCCTGCGACACGAGATAGCGGTGCAGGAGACCAATGCCCGCATTACGACCCTGCGCGCGCAGATACGCGAGCTGGGCGAGGTGAACCCCGCCGCCATGGAGGAATACCGCGCGATCTCCGAGCGCTATACGACCCTCTCCGCGCAGCAGACTGATATGGAACAGGCCAAGACGGATCTGTTGACCGTCGCAAACAGCCTGACCCAGCAGATGGAAAGCATCTTCAAAGAGGAGTTCGCGAAACTGCAAACGGCGTTCACGACCGTATTCGCCGAGCTGTTCGGCGGCGGTCACGCGGAACTGCGCTTGGGAGACCCGAACGATGTGCTTGGTTGTGAGATCGTGATCATCGCCCAACCGCCCGGCAAAAAGCTGCAACTGCTCTCCCTGCTCAGCGGCGGCGAGCGCGCGCTCACGGCCATCGCCCTCCTCTTTGCCATGTTGCGCGTCAAAGCGCCCGCGTTCTGCATATTAGATGAGATCGAAACCTCATTAGACGAAGCCAACGTCACGCGCTTCGCCGATTTCCTCCGCGCCTATGCTGGGGGCACGCAGTTCATCCTCATCACGCACCGCAAGGGCAGCATGGCGGTCTGCGACAGTCTCTATGGCGTCGCCATGCAGGAAAAGGGTGTCAGCTCTATCGTTTCGGCAAAGTTCGGAGGAGCATAAAGCTGCATGAATATCGAATATACAAAAGACCTCAGTGGCATAAGCGAGGATATGCTTGACGGCGGCTTCTTTGTCGGTTGGCCAAACCCGCCGAATAAAGCGACACATATGAAGATTCTGAGAAACGCTTACTGCGCCGTTCTTGCCGTAGACAGGAGTTGCGGCAAGGTGGTTGGCTTTGTCAACGCTATTTCCGATGGCGTATTGGCAGCATATGTACCGCTTCTTGAAGTGCTGCCCGATTATCAAGGCCAAGGAATAGGGAGCGAGTTAATCAAGCGCATCCTCGAGGAACTGGGGGACATTTATATGGTTGACATTTGCCACGACGAGGAACTCGCGCCTTACTATGCGAGATTTGGCGCATATCCAAGTCCCGCAAGTCTTTTTCGCAACTTTGATGCGCAATCCGGCAGGGTATAAGCGCTTGCCGCATTCACGCATTGCATTTTAAGGAGTTTGCGATAGAAGAATCATTGTCATAGCTAACGCATTGCAGGAGGACAAAGCATGAGAGTGGTAGTGAAAAACTGGACAGTGTTGTTGCTGGCGGGTCTGTTGCTATTCACTATACTGGCGTGTAATGACAGAAAGCCCCAACTCGCGGCCAAGCTCGAAAGTACCGCCGAACCGGAGGATATAGTTGAGCCGATTTATAATGAAAGGCCGACCTCCGGAAAGTGCGGCGAGAACCTGACTTGGGAATTCGATCAAGGAACAAGCACCTTAACCATTTCGGGACAAGGAGATATGGATGACTATCAATACTCCTATAGGTCTTTTGGGGAGGGGTATTGGCGGGATCAGAATCCAACTAGAGGAGAGCCCCCTTGGCATTGGTATTATGAAATAGACAAAGTTATTATTTGCGAGGGGGTGACTTCTGTCGGAGATGGTGCGTTCCGAAATATGCAGATGCAGATTTCAGCAGTATCCTTACCTGAAAGTTTGATAAAAATCGGAATTCAAGCTTTCCAGGGAAATGAAATGGAGGAGATAACAATTCCGAAGAATGTCCGCGAAATAGGCGACGGGGGAATTGATATTCATAAAGCAAATCGAATAACGGTCGACAGCGGAAATGCAAATTTCATCGTGATGGATGGAGTGCTGTTCAGCGCGGATATGACACGGCTTCTCAAATACCCTGACACGAAAACCCAAAGCGAGTATGCGATCCCCGAATCAGTTCTGACACTTGATAGGGGAGCATTTCACATGAACCCTTATCTTGAAAGCGTTCATTTACCCGAGGGGATAACCAGAATCAGCGAAGTCTGCTTTTCCAACTGTACGGCCCTTAAGAACGTGGAGTTAAATAAGGGCTTGGTGTCCATAGGAAGTATGGCATTCTATTTATGTGATGTCCTGACACAGATAAAACTGCCCGGTACAATTCGCGATATAGACGGAGCATTCGGCAACATGGGACTCATAGAACTCGTAATACCGGAGGGAATTGTAGACGCAAGCGAATGGGGAGGACGGATGGGCAACTTGATAAAGATTACCCTGCCAACAACACTTAGGGAAGCAGACAGTCGTTTGTTTTCGGGTTACGATATACTCGAAGCGCATTTTATGGGCCTCCCACCCAAGACTACGAATATATGGTTAGTTTGGAAACCCCAAGAGTTTATTCTTTATTATCCGAGCATTTATTCTGCTTACTGGTGTCCCAATGGAGAAGAGTATTGGCAGTCGGAGGGAACGACCGACAGCGATAAATGCCGCGCTATACCCTTTGAATCCCTGCGCGGGGACGCAAACTGTGACGGAATAGTGGACGAAGCGGATGCCATATTGATTATGCAGGCGCTCGTCGACCCGACTGTATTAACGCCATTAGGCGCTTTGCAGGCCGACACAACGGGGAAGGGATATTATGACGTATACGATGCAATAAACGTGCTGCGCTTTGTTGAGAAAATGAAATCCCCCGCAGGTGTGGTGAATTAGTTTTAATTGTTGGGAGTTAAGGCGCAATGAATACCATTGACAAAGACGTACTCGCCGCATATAACGCGGGCGTTGAGAAGGGGCGCTTACATAGCGATCTGGGGTTGATTGAGTTTGCCCGCACAAAAGAAATTCTCGTGCAAATGCTCCCGCTACCTCCGGCCACGGTGTATGATATTGGCGGCGGCTATGGTGAATATGCTTTTTGGCTGGCCTCTCTCGGATACGATGTGTTCTTATATGATATTTCTTGCAGAAACATTGAAGTGGCAAAGGAGTTATCCGACGCATATACAAACAAACTCAAAGCGATAGAGCTTGCTGATGCGCGAAGCATCAACAGACCGAATGAAAGCGCCGACGCGATCTTATTGTTTGGCCCCCTCTATCACATTGTAGACTACGCGGAACGGCAGCTTGCTCTGGCAGAGTGTTATCGTTTGCTAAGGCCGGGCGGCCTGTTGTTCACCGCAGCCATTACCCGTTATGCGACGACGCTTTGGGCGATAACCACTTATGGAACCAAAAACAGACTTCTCGAAGAAGCCGCGTTTTGCGAAATGATAGAGCATGAGATCAAGACGGGACAACATATCAAAAACCTCGCTTCCGCGTACAGGGGCATGGGAAGATCGTTTTTTCATTTGCCGGATGAACTGACGGCGGAGTTACATGCGGCAGGTTTCACCGATACGGATATACGGGGCATCATAGGCCCGGCGTGGCTTGTGCCGAATTTGGATGCGGCTTGGAAAGATGAACGGATGCGGGAGAGTATCCTGCGCGTCGTGCGATTGTGCGAAAAAGAAGAGAGCATTTTGGGACTTTCGACGCATCTGTTGAGCATATCGAAAAAACCATATTGATTACAGGAGGTATGCAAATGGGCGAACTGTCAAAACTGCCGAATATCGCCGCAAAATTGGAAGCGCAGCTTGCGGATGTGGGTATCACAACAGTACAAGAACTAAAGGATGTGGGCAGCTGTGAAGCGTGGCGGCGCATCCTTGCGCGCGATCCGTCCGCCTGCTTTATGCGTCTCGCGGCATTGGAGGGTGCGATCCAAGGCTTGCGCTGGCACCATTTGGACGACGAAATAAAGCGTTCGCTGAAAGCGTTTTACACCGCAAGCCGCGCAGAGATGGATATAACGAAATCATGAAATATTTTGGCAGCGACAAGCTCAGCGAACAACACAAGGAACTATCTAAAATCATCGTTAAGGCGGATCGTCACGACGCGGCAATGGCCTTATTTTTGGATACACACGCGCAGTTGCATCGCGGCGCGGTATCGGGTGGCGCATACAACGAAGTGGACACCCTCTTTGCAGATTTGCAGCCAAGCGACTGGTCAATCATGCCCACGCCCAAGGACGAAACCATCGCGTGGACGGTCTGGCATATCGCCAGAATCGAAGATATGACCGTCAATATGCTGGCGGCGCAGGGCGAACAGCTTTTCAACGAAGAATGGCAGACGCGAATGTCGACAAGCGTCACTGACACAGGCAATGCCATGCGTGATGATGAAATCATCCGCTTTTCCGAAAGCGTAAAACACTCAGAACTATTGCTATACCGCGACGCAGTCGGAAAACAGACCCGCGCCGTGGTAAGCAACCTAACAACGGCGGATATGAAACGCCCGGTGAACCCCGCAGACATAGAAAGAATCCGTCGGGCGGGTGGCGTAACAGAACACCCGGACTCCCGTTGGCTGCTGGATTATTGGGGCGGCAAGACCGTCGCGGGCCTACTCCTTATGCCGCCGACCCGCCACCTGATACTCCACCTCAACGACTGTGCGAAGTGGAAGCAGACGATACAGAAAAACAGGAGCTAATACCATGGACGAAAAAAAAGGCTTTTTTCAAAGACTGAAAGAGGGGCTGGGCAAGAGCAACAGTTGGTTCTCCGCCCTTTTTTCCGCTGAGCGCATCAACGACGCGTTCTACGAGGAATTGGAGGAATCCCTCATCTTGGCCGACGCGAGGATGGACAGCGCGGACAAGTTAGTCGCCGCCCTGCGCCGCGCCGTCAAAGAGCGGAAGATCGACACCCGTGCTGCCGCGCGGGAGGAGCTTATTCGCATCGCGGCGGCGGAGATGGCAAGCGATACGCCCTTCTTGTCCGAAAGCGTCCCGCATGTGCTGCTGATCGTCGGCGTCAACGGCGTGGGCAAAACCACCTCCATCGGCAAAATCGCGCACCTGTACAAGCAAACGGGGCGCAAGATCATTATCGCCGCCGCGGACACCTTCCGCGCCGCCGCCGCCGAGCAATTGACGGAATGGGCCAAGCGCGCCGAGGTGCCCATTATCAAGCACGGCGAGGGTGGTGACCCCGCCGCCGTGGTCTACGACGCCATCGCCTCCTATAAGGCACGCGGCGCTGACCTGCTCATCATCGACACTGCAGGCCGCCTGCACAACAAGGACAACCTCATGCGCGAACTGCAAAAGATACGCCGCGTAATCGCCAAAGAATTGCCCGACACCCCCTGCGAAACCCTGCTCGTGCTGGATGCCACCACAGGCCAGAACGCCGTCCTGCAAGCCAAGGCCTTCAAAGAGGTGGCGCAGCTCACCGGTCTGATTCTCACCAAATTGGACGGAACCGCCAAGGGCGGCGTAGCGTTACAAATCCGTTCCACGCTCTCCCTGCCCGTGCGCTTTGTCGGGGTGGGGGAGGGCATCAACGATTTGCAGCCCTTCGACCCCGCCGCGTTTGCACAAGCGTTGTTTTGATGATGAAAAACCTTATTTTGATTTGCGGTGCAAGTGGCATAGGAAAATCAACCGCCTGTAAAGCTTTGACGGAAGTTCTGCCAAACACCGCTTTTATCGACAGCGATTATTGCAGGTATATGAATCCCTTTGGATTTACGCAGGAAGAAATCCAAATCGTTGTCTCAAATATTTCCAACATGATGATAAACTACTTTGCGTGCAGCACGATAGAAAATGTGATTTTTCAATATGGTTTTCATGGAGTGCGAGAGCAGATCTTTTCTGTCATCATAGAGGTCGTAAATGCCCAAAACATCGAATACAATTTCTGTCCCATCATATTGCAATGCAGCTTGGAAGAGAGCATACGCAGAATGGTAAACGATAACCGTGATGAAGCGCGAATACAAAGAGCAATTGAAAACACGCGACATATCTATGATGCATATACATATCCAAAAATCAATATTACAGACTTATCCGTTCGTGAAACCTGTTTTGAGATCATGGAGGTGCTTCGAGAAGTTTATCATATAGTTGAGCATATTGAGGCGGCTGTACATAACCCAAGCACCGAAACGCAGGAAGCTCTTGCAGAAGTGGAAGAGATGAAGAAGATCCTTGCATTGGGGAAAGCATACACGGATGTAGACGAAATGATACAGGAGATGCTTGCCGAATAAATGTTGATCAACTTCCTATCCATAATCCTCCCTGCTTTTTCAGGTGACACAATATCGGATGTAAAAGTCCTGCTAACATCGAACAATAAGCAGAAAACATATGAGCATGTAAAAGCCGTCGCCTTGATGAGCATAAAGATTGCCGAACAGTATGACTTGGACAAGAGTATTTGCGAATTGAGTGGGTACTTGCACGATATAAGCGCAATCATCGCTCCGCAGGATATGCTATCCAATGCAATTGCCAACGGCTGGCATATAGACGAAGCTTAGCGATTCGTAAAGTAAAATAATTTCCCAATTCCCTCACCCGTAAACAAAAAATCGACACTATTATTGAAATTTACAGCCCCCTTTGATATAATTTATTTATCAAATATTAGGGGGCATAAAATGAGGTTAAAACATATGTATTACTTGTTGAAAAACAATTATCCAATCTTAAAGAGGATTGACGCAAAATCATTTGTTTCAAATAATTCTGGCAAATCAGAAAATTGCACTACCATAAATAACTGGAATCAAATTTATCAATCTCTCTTAGGCAGTGTCGACATGAGATCATGCAATAACCTTTAGCCACAGGAAAAGGCAGCGGACGATCACGGCGCCGACAAATGCAACTGTAGTTTTGGCATAACGCGTGGCAATGCCGCGCCAT
>WREI01000032.1 GCA_009779405.1 Clostridiales bacterium | reverse complement strand
GCGCGGCATTGCCACGCGTTATGCCAAAACTACAGTTGCATTTGTCGGCGCCGTGATCGTCCGCTGCCTTTTCCTGTGGCTAAAGGTTATTGCATGATCTCATGTCGACACTGCCTAATATCTATGTCTATGGAATTGTGAAATCCGTTCCGATGCATTTTCTTCATAACCCTTTTCTCACTTTCATTTGTTTTTATTTAATTTCCGCAGGGAAATAAAATATGAAATCGGCCAAGAAACGCAAAATCAGGGCAGCATCTTTGGCGGAAAGCTCCGGGGTTGTACTGACTTTGGCATTCACATAACCCGACAAAAAACAACGGGGAGACGAGCGGATCTCCGATCGTCTCCCCGATTGGATATGCCGGGCCGCCCAAAGAGGGAGAGCGGGGGCTCGGCGGGATACGGGACAGCTTCTGGGAGAGAGTAGAAGCCGCCCCCGGTATCGCGTGGGATAGATTCGAATCGCTTCGAACCATAGCCAATCCTAAACTATGCAGCAGCTATAAGGTCAATATGCTTTTCAATATTTAACATTTATACCGCATTTTCTGAGAGCAGACGAAAAAAACGCCGATTTGCAGCGTTTTTGGCAATCGGCAATTTTGAGCACCTTGTATACATATAGATAATATGTAAAAAGCGGGTTACTGAATCGTTTCAAGGATTCACCTGTATAATGTTTTACTCCGATTTTTCCCTGTGCAGCTCCTTTTCCGTCCCCCGGATAAGGCGTATGATATTGGGGATATGGCGCAACAGCACGACCGCCACGTAGGCGATGGACGCGATTTGGTAATAGGGATAGTTTCGGCGGAAGATAAATGTCAGGGCGATGAAGACCACCGCGCCGACGATGGATACGACCGAGACGCGCTTGCTGATCAGATATACGGCGATCAGAACCGCGGCGACGATGCCCGCGCCTAAGGGAAAGGTGGCACAGAGGAAAGCGAAGGTGCAGGAACTGCCCTTGCCGCCGCGAAACGCGAACAGTGCGGGCCAGCAATGCCCGACGATGCAGGTAAACCCGCCGATATAGCCCCCGAGCAGCGCGGACAGCTCCGCATCGCCGTCCATAAGCCCTATCGCCTTGCCCAGCACATGCCCGATCAGCACCGCCAGTGCGCATTTGGCGGCGTCGCCCAAGAAGGTGACGATCCCCGCGCGATAACCGTATACGCGCAGCATATTCGTCGCGCCCGCGTTGCCGCTGCCGTGCTCGCGTACATCCGACAGCCCCCGGATTTTCCCCACAATCAATCCGGTCTGGAAATTGCCGAGACCATAACCCAAAATCGCGATGATTATAATTACCTGAACATCCATACCCTTCACCGCACTTATTTTTCTTCGCTCCGGTTGCGAAATAGTATGCGTATCGGCGTCCCGGCAAAACCGAAAGTTTTGCGGAAGTAGTTGTCAATATAGCGTTTATAGGAGAAATGCACCAGCGCTTCGTCGTTGACGAAAATGACAAAGGTGGGCGGTTGCACGGATACCTGCGTGGCATAATAGAGCTTCAGGCGGCGTCCGCCGGTGGCGGGCGGTTCTTGCATGGTGATCGCTTCGCCCAATGTATCGTTCAACAGCCCCGTAGGCACGCGGCGCGTGGCCTGCGCGTATACCTCGTCCACCATCGGCAGCACTTTATGCACGCGCTGCCCGCTCTTGGCCGAGAGGAAGAGGAAGGGGGCATAGCGCATAAATTGCAGCGACTCGCGCAGTTCCTTCTCCATCTTTGCCAGCGTATGCGTATCCTTCTCCACGAGATCCCACTTGTTCACGATAACGACGGCAGGCTTGCCCTCCTCGTGCGCGTAGCCCGCGATTTTCACGTCCTGTTCGGAGAGCCCCTGCTCCGCGTCGATAATGGTCAGCACCACGTCTGCCCGCCGCACGGCGGCCAAGGAGCGTATGACCGCGTAGCGCTCAATGGTATCGTCCTCCACCGCGCGCTTGCGCCGTATGCCCGCCGTGTCCACAATGATATAATTCTTCCCGTTTGCCGTAAACGGTGTGTCCAAGGCGTCCCGCGTTGTGCCGGGTATGTCGGAGACAATGGCCCGCTCCTCGCCCAGCAGGGCATTGCAAAGGCTGGACTTGCCCACATTGGGCCGTCCGACCAAGGCGATGCGCACGGTATCGTCCGGCTTGTCCAAATCCACTTCGGCAAAATGTTCGCAAACGGCGTCGAGCATATCACCCAAGCCCACGCCCTGCTCGCCGGAGACGATGATGGGGTCGCCCAAACCGAGGGTATAGAACTCATAGACCGCCTCGTGGAATTTCGGCGCGTCCAATTTATTCACGGCCAGCACGATGGGCTTTTTACTGCGCCGCAACAGTTCGGAGACCTCGATATCCGCCGCCGTCAGTCCCTCGCGCCCGTCGACTAAAAAGAGTATCACATCGCAGGTCTCCACGGCAAGCTCGGCTTGTCGCTTCATCTGCTGGACGATAATATCCTCATTGTCCGGCTCAATGCCGCCGGTGTCGATCAGCGTAAACTTGTAGTTCAGCCACTCGCAGTCGCCGTAGATGCGGTCGCGCGTGACGCCGGGCGTATCCTCCACGATGGACAGCCTGTGGCCGATCAGACGATTGAAGAGGGTGGACTTCCCGACATTCGGGCGTCCGCAGATGGCGACTAAGGGGCTTGCCATAATCTTATTCCTCCTTGCAAAGCAGTTCCGCGAGCTCTTCGCCGGAGCGGAAGGGGTATATGGGGATTTGCAGCGCCTGTGAAAGCTCCTCCAGGGTGATCCCGTCCAGAAAAACGTCCTCGCCCTCGCGCAGCATATTTCCCGGGATCAGCAGGGCCTGTCCCAAGGGCTTCCCCCGCAATTGCGCCAGAAGGTCGCTCCCGGTCAGCAGACCTGCCACGTGCACATTCCCGCCGAAATAGCGGTTCTCCAAGGGGTACAGCAATATTTTCCGATGCCAGCGGGACAGTTTGCGCAGTATAGGCTTGAAAAACCCGCTCGCGAGCAGCCCGCCCGCGATGGAAAAGGTCTTCGCCCGCTTTGCCGCGGGGCGCAGGGCCAGCGCGTCCGCAAACTCCTTTTCAAACAGGCGCAGCAGCCCCACGCCGTTCTCAATCTGCGGGAAATTCTCGCAGGCGGCATACGAGGGCAATTTTTTGCCCGCGATCAGATACCACTCGTCGGAAAGAAAGACAAATCGGGACCCCAAAGCCTTCCAATGGCGGCGCGACAACAGGCATAACTCGGCAATCACAACCCGCGCTTCCCGCTTGGTGAAACCGCGTAGGGGCGCCAGCCCCTCGCGGAAGCGCGTCAATCCAACGGGTACGACCGCAACGGACGCGCAGGCGGGGTACAGGGAAGCGAGATCATTCAAGGTGCGGCGCAGTTGCTGCCCGTCGTTGACACCGGGGCAAAGAACAATCTGCGAATGGAAAACGATCCTCGCCGCTTTCAAGCGCGCCAGTCTCTCCATAATCGCCCCGGCGGAGGGGTTGCCCATCATCCGCGCGCGCAGTTCGGGTGCGGTCGCGTGCACAGATATATAGAGCGGCGAAACCCGGCGCTTCAAAATGCGCGAAAACTCCGCTTCATCCACATTGGTCAGCGAAATATAGTTCCCCATAATAAAGGAGAGCCGCCAGTCGTCGTCCTTCACGTGCAGGCTGTCGCGCGTGTCCCGCGGCATCTGATCGATAAAGCAGAACATGCAATGATTCCGGCAGACCTGCATTTTGTCCATCAAATCACAGTCAAAGCGCAAACCCAAGGCTTCGCCCGCCAGCTTACTGACGCGCACAGTGCGCAATCCATCCCCGCCGCGCAGGGAAAGCAGCAGTTCCGCACCGTCGGACAGATAGGTATAGTCCACCAGATCCAGCACGCGCTCGCCGTTGATAAAGCATAGCAACTCCCCCGCGCGTACGCCCGAGCGGGCGGCGGGGGAGTGTTCGGCAACTGCTATGATGCGTTGTTCACAGGCATTGCGTGGCATGCGCGAATCATATCATAAACAACAAGGGCTTGGCAAATTACCGTTTTGTGAATTTATCAAAACCCGCTGTGCCGATCGATAATGCTGCCGTCTATCGCGTTGATGGTCAGATAGCTTTGGCTGTTGCCCCACATCAGAAACGGGTCATTCATATTGAACTCGCCGTTTTCGTCCAATGTGATCCACAAGTTTTCGAAATCATTCGGATCCGCAAGCTTCGCGGTGTCATAACCGCAGAAATCCCAGATCGGTATCATCAGATATTCGCCCTCCGTCCCCTGACGCAGCACGCGCATATAGCCGAGCCGGATTTCCGTAATCACGATGCGCCGATAGAGCAGCGGGTACTTCGTCGGGGTCTGCCCTATGTATCCGTCTATGGTATATGGCAGCAAAGCACAACTCATGGGCATCTGGCTTTTGAAAATCGCCTGAATATCCTCGAACGGAAGCAGCTGCACATTCTCCGCGCTTCGCTCCAGCTCTTGCATAGGCGCACGCCAGTGGAACGAAAGCAGCCCCTCCTTTGCGATTTCCATGTGGATACTTTCGTGCTCGGGTCGTATATAAAAGGGCAGGGAGCGATTGCCGACCCCATCCTTGGGGTTGACGAGATTCTCCGTCGTGCCGCCGACACTGCGGGAGAGACTGAGGGAATAGCAGGGGCGCAGGGCCGTCGGCGGGTCGTCTATGCCGTTGCCGCGCTCCACGAGGTACAGCACGCTGCATTCCGCAATATCAAAGTAGCTGAGTCCCATATCCCGCACGGTCTGCAAGGCCAGTTCCCGCGCCTGCTGCTCCGTGATGCCCGCGTCGACGAGGGGCAGTTCCTCCCAAGAGATAAAGCGCAGCGACTGCGGATACCCCGCCAAAATGCGGTAATGATTAAAGGATACGCCGTAATCCGGTGTAATATCAAGCTGCGCATAGCCGCCGTCATAGAGCAGGGTATCCCCCTCAATCATGATCGGCGGGGGCGGCGGGTTTTCGAGCAAGGCGCGGTTGGCTTCCTCCACTTCCCGGCGCTGCTCCTCCCTCGCGTCGTCGCCGGGTACCGTGAGCGCCAGATCCGAGGGCTTGCGTATCGGATGGAACTGCGTGTTCGCAAGCTTCTTTTCACCCGCGTTCGGCGCGGTCTCCAAAGCTTCCTGCCATGCGATGATGTCCTGCTGCAATTGCGCGAGAGCGTCTGCATATTTCGTCGAATTGTGATCATACTTCGTATTGAAATCGGACTCGGGGTCATCAATCTCCGCTTGCAACCGGGCGATCTCCGCGCCGATCTCCTGCTTCGTATAGGGTCCGTCCCAGAGCGGCCGCTCATACAGCGGCTCCCCTTGCAGCAGGACGGCAATGATGGTATCCGCCATCTCCTGCGTGATCTCCCTGTGAGCCATTACGGGGATGGGGAACAGTTCCGCACTTGGAACCGTGATATCCGCGTTCACCGTCACGAAAAGCTTCTCCGTTTCGATGCTGTCCGTCCATTGCGCGGGCGCCGTATATGCCGTCGGCGCGAAATTGACCTGTTCCGCAATCACCCGTTCCAATGCAACGTCGCCCTGCCCGACGGTAAGCGGCGTATCCGACCGCGACCGACAGCCCACAAGGCCAAACAGACAGGCCAAAACCATGAGAATCGCAACAAATTGTTTCATGAAAAATATACCTCGCTTTCTTTTTCTGTATCTTCGCACAACTCCACAGAAAAGAATTCATCAAAAGCTCAACAAAAACTCAACGTTTATCAGAGAAAATGACACAGACTTTCGTCCCGATTCCGACTTGGCTTTCAATCGCAAGTTCCGCCCCGTGTACCTCCGCAATGCGCTTGACCAGCGCCAGCCCCAGCCCGCTGCCGCCCGTCTTTTTATTGCGGGAACGGTCGACCATATAAAACGCGTCCTTAATCCGCGCAATTTCCTCCTGCGCAATACCGCGGCCATCATCGCGCACCTCCAATATATTGTCATAAGCCCGCAAGCGGATGGCCTGCCCCGGCGCGGACGCCTTGGACGCGTTATCAATCAGATTCATCAGCAGCGACTTCATCAAATCATAATCCATGCACAGCGTGTCAATCGCGCAGTCCAATACCAGCGGTGTCCGCCGCGTCTGCAAAGTCTCAATCATGCTCTCCGCAATATCATCAAACAGAGCCTGCATGCTTTCCGCCAGCATCTGTGTATGCTCCTGCAAGGTGATAAGCGAGAGCAGCTTCTGCGTCAGCTGCTCCAACCATCGGCATTGCGCGTGGATATGCGCCAGCGAATTTTGCGCTTCTTCCGCTCGCAAATCGGCGGAAAGCAGGGTCTCGGAATGTATCATCATCGATGCCATGGGGGTACGGAACTCGTGGGTCAGCCCGCCGATAAAGAGCTGCTGCCGCTTGGCCCTGTCCTCCAAGTCCGCGATATGCGCCTGCACAGCGCCCGCCATCACATTGAAATCCGTGGCCAGCTCGCCCACTTCGTCCCCGGATTCCACCTTGGCCCGCTCGGCGTATTCACCGACCGCAATGCGCTTTGTGCTCGCTTTCAGCGCGGCAAGCGGCTTCGTCGTGCGCCGCACAAGCAAGATCATCAGCGCGGTTCCAAGCAGGGCGCCCGTCCCGCCAATCCAAACGAAATTCCAAGTCATCACGTCGATGCTGTCAAACACCTCCGTCACATCCTGCACGGTATAGACGATATAGCGCTCGTCCAAGAGCACAACGGCACTGCCGACGATAAGGACATCCCTGCCGTCTATCACTTCCAAGAGCAGTGCTTGGCCGTCCCCCGACTCGATAGGCAGCCATTCCTCCGGCGCAACGCGCACAGCGGAAAATAAAGTTCCGTCCCCACCTATCAAAACGGAACCCGCATCGGCAAAACATTTGAAGCAATATACAATGCCCGAACGCACAGCGGCGGGATTGCTCTCACCGTCCAAATAATACTGCACCATCTGCTCAAAAGAGCTGATCAGATTCTTCTGCGCCGCGCAGACCTGCTCCATGCTGAGCCGCACGATGCTCTCCTTCGCCTGCAAGAGCAGCAGCGTACAGCAAGCGATCACGACGACAAGGAGTATGGATATGCCGACGGCGGAGATCTTCTGCCAAAGCTTCATCTCATTTCTCCTCCAGCCTATAGCCGTATTTGGGCACGGTCTTAATCAAATCGGCGGCGTTCAGTTTTTTGCGCAGCGTGGCGATATGCACGTCCACGGTATGCGTATCCCCAAAGAAATCCGCGCCCCAAATCTCATTCAGCAGCCTATCCCGGAGTATAGTGCGGTTTTTATGCCGCGCCAATAGGGCCAGCAGTTCAAATTCCATAGGCTTCAGATTGATCTCCGCATCGCCCCTCGTGACGCGGTGATTCTCCAAGTCTATCAAAATATCGCCCGCGCGCAGCACCCGATCCAGCTTCCCGCAGCGCCGCAACACCTTCTCCACCCGCACCAACAGGGTCAGCGCATCGAAAGGCTTCGTAATATAATCCTCCGCGCCCTCCACCAAGCCCTTGATCTCCGAAGGCGCGTCCCGCTTCGCAGTCAAATAAATTACGGGTATATCATACTGCCGCATAAACGGCAGCAGCGCAAACCCGTCCAAGCCCGGCAGCATAATATCCAGCAGCGCAAGATCATAGGAATGATCGGCCATGAGCGCGTTCGCCGTCTCCCGCCCGTCCGAAAACACCCTGCAATCATAACCGGAGTATTGCAAATTAACGGCAATGCCATCCGCAATGCCCGCGTCATCCTCCACAACCAAAATCCTGTTTTTCAACATAAAACACCTCTCTGCGCAGAGTATAACATCCGCGCGGCATAAAAACCTCAACAAAATGTTAACGTGTGGAGGGGGACAGGGGACAGGGTTCGATTACCAGCCCCTGTCCCCTGATACCTGCCCCTGACCCCTAAAAAATAAATAGCAGGAGCTACGCTCCCACTCTTTATTTTCTATGGCTGGGGAACTAGGATGTTGACCGGGTTCAAATCCCAGTTGGATCAAGTATAGAAAATAAATAGCAGGGACTGCGCCCTGCTTTTTATTTTTCATGGCTGGGGAACTAGGATTTGAACCTAGACAATACGAGTCAGAGTCGTAGGTGCTACCGTTACACAATTCCCCAATATAAACTACTCTCCCAGAGCAGCTGTGGATAGAAAAATCCCGAAAGTGCCGTCCGACCCCGGTGATAACACCCGCTTTGCAGCAGACGCGGGTACCGCGTGTGGGTTGCTGCGATCCCGGCAGTCCACATGTCCTCTCTGTGAGAAGGCCTTAGAAGTGGCAGGCTTGGCTTTCGCCCGGTTCAACGCATGGCTCCCTATATCATCGTGAGGGTTTATCACAATGGGCGTAACGCACACCCCAGGATTTCGCTTGGTGGGATTAACTGGGTTCGAACCAGTGACCTCTACGATGTCAACGTAGCGCTCTAGCCAGCTGAGCTATAACCCCTTACGCAAGCTATATTATACACAAATGCCGCCGGATTGCAATACCCCAAATTTTAGTTAGCGGCTATACGGCGTCCCCTCGAGCGGCAAACGGTTGCGCTCCCTGCCGTCCCATTTGAAATACGCGTCGGCGATGGCGGGGGCGGTGGGTATGCTGGTGATCTCGCCCACGCCTATAGCGCCATAGGCGTCCTCAATGCCGGCCTTTTCGATGATGATGGATTGGATTTCGGGAATCTGTGTCGCGCGGAACAAGCCGAGCGTCCCGAACTTTGCCTTGGGTACGCCGTTTTCTATCGGATACTTCTCCGTCAGCGCGAAGCCCATGCTCATCACCACGCCGCCCTCAATCTGCCCCTCGACGGAGAGGGGGTTGATGGCCCGGCCCACATCGTGCGCGGCGGCGATCTTTTTCAGCTTGCCGTCCTCGCCCAAGATGGCGACCTGCGTGGCATAGCCGTAGGCGATATGGCTCATGGGATTGGGGACGTCCGCGCCCAACCTGTCCGTGGGCTTAAAGAACTCGGCGTAATATTCCTCGCCCTCCAACTCAGCCAAACCGCGCGCACCGAGCGCGTCTTTCAACAGCAATGCCGCGCGCCGCGCCGCTTCGCCCGTAATCAGTGTATGCCGTGAGCCGGAGGTGGTGCCGGAATCGGGCGCGAGATGGGAATGCGGCGCTTCCCATACGATCTGCCCAACGGGTATGCCCGCCGCTTCATGCACAATCTGCGTCAACACCGTCGCCAAACCCTGTCCTATGCAGGATGCGCCCGCATAAATATGCACATTGCTATTTTTTATGCGAAGCGTCACGCGCCCCGTATCGGGCAGCCCCACGCCTACGCCCGCGTTCTTCATGGCGCAGGCCAGCCCCGCAAAGGGCTCGCTCTCATAGATATCCTTCACCGCCAGCAGGGTCTCCACTAAGCCCGTACTGGCGTCGGCAAACTGCCCGTTGGGGAGCACCTCGCCGGGGCGTATCGCATTGCGATAGCGGATATCCCAGGGCGAAATGCCCAGCTTATGCGCCATGCGGTTGAGCAGGGTCTCCATCGCAAAATTCGTCTGTGTCACGCCAAAGCCACGAAAGGCCCCGGCGGGCGGGTTGTTGGTATACCACGCATAGCCGTCGATCTCAAAGTTTTCATAGTGATAGGGGCCCGCCGCGTGCGTGCAGGCGCGCTCTAATACGGGTCCGCCCAAGGATGCGTACGCGCCCGTATCGGCAATCACCCTGGCTTTCACGCCCAAAATATTTCCATCATTGTCACAAGCCAGCGTGAAATCCATCTCCATGGGGTGCCGTTTCGGATGTACGGCGAGACTCTCGGCGCGGCTCAATTTGACCTTCACAGGGCGCTGCAACAGCAAGGCCAGCAATGCGGCGTGGTGCTGCACGGTCACATCCTCCTTGCCACCAAAGCCGCCGCCAACCAGCTTGTTCTCCACCCAAACCTTTTCATAGGGCAGGTTCAACATGGGCGCGGTCTCGTGCAAAGTGTCATATACACCCTGATCGGCTGTATAAATATGCACACCGTCCCCGCGCGGCAATACCACGGCGCATTCCGGCTCCAAAAAGGCATGCTCTGTAAACGGCGTGGAAAAATGCCCCGAAAGCACATGCGCGGCATTCGCAATCGCCGCCGCCGCGTCGCCCCGCGCAACATGCTTGTGCGCCAGAAGGTTCCCGCCCTCGTGCAAATCGGGCGCACCCGCGCGCATTGCATCCTGCGGCGAGGAGACGGGCGTCAACACTTCATACTCCACCCGCACTAATTTCTTCGCCTGTTCCAAAATCTCCACCGTTTCGGCGGCGACCAAGCATATGGAATCGCCCATATAGCGCGTCACCTCGCCAACGGGGATCATGGTGTCCCAATCCCGCTTCAGGTGTCCGACCTTGACGGTGCCGGGAATATCCGCTGCCGTAAACACGCCTATCACGCCGGGCAGGGCCAGCGCCGCCGAAGCATCAATGGCCAGCACGCGCGCGCGGGGATGGGCAGAGCGGACGGCAGAGCCATACACCATGCCCTCCAAATACAAATCATCGCAGTATTCGCCCGTACCCAAGACCTTCTCGCGCACGTCCACGCGCGCCACCCGCGCGCCCACGCGCCAATCGGCGTCCGTGTCGGGCAGCGCCCCGCCCCGCAGAAGCTCTGCGGCCAAGCGTATCGCGTCGATAATCTTGACATAACCCGTGCAGCGGCAATAGTTGTTGCGAATGGCAAAGGCAATCTGCTCATCACTGGGCTCTGGATTCTCCCGCAGCAGCGCGGCGGCGCAGATCACCATACCCGGAATGCAGAAGCCGCACTGCACGGCCCCCGCCGTGCCGAATGCATGGGTGAAAACGGCCCGCTCCCAATCGCTAAGCCCCTCCACAGTGGTAATCCGCTTCCCCTCCAACCTGTCCGTCCAAAGCACGCAGGCCTTCTGCGGCTTCCCGTCCACCAGCACCGTACAGGTTCCGCAAGCCCCCTCCGAGCAACCGTCCTTCGCAGAAAGTAAGCGCAATTCGTCCCGCAGATAGCGCAACAGGCGGATGTGGCCATCCACGGTAACCTGTTTGTTATTTACCAAAAACGTAGCCATTTATATACTCCCTTCAAGCTCTACGCGATTTTCTTATCAAAAAGACTGCAACAACAACAGCCACCGCAACGAAAACCGATATAGGTACAACAAGCCATACCAGGTTCAGGTTGTTTGCAGATGCTTCGGAGGTCAGAGATTCCGTGGGGTCAACAATCGGGTTGTCGGGAGATGGATTGAACGGGTCGTCGACAGGCGGCAACTTGGGCGGCCATATCGTAACCTTCGCAGACCAATCATAAATACCGCCGGGTATCCATTGGGCCAAATCGGGAGCCGGATAAAACGCGGGAATTTTGCTCGAATTTCCCGGATCGCTCAGGCAAATCCAGCCTTCTGTGTAAGCTGCTTTGCCCCATTCCCGCCCGTCAGGATCCTTATAAGCATAGAGGACTTTGGCACATCTTATAATCGTCTCTTTGTCGTAATAGACTATTCTCTCTCTGTCAGCACCGGGCCATTGCCATTCAACCAGTTTACTTGTTGATAAAAGCGCATCAAAACTGCCTGTATATGCATAGAAAAAGTCTTGAGTCTCTGCTTCAAAATCTTCGCGTTCGTACAGTATCAACAGGTTATCCATTGGTACCCATCCGGTAGGTTGATAGATATGGGAGGAACCCATAACGCCCCAATACACACCGTCGTGATAATACGTATGTGTGAAACGATAGGTTTCTCCGTTCTTTAATACAAATATATTATATTCCGGGTGCGCTACATCGCCATGCGACCCCTTGTTTCTATACCATGAGTCGTTGGGCACACCTTCTGACGATCCGGGTTCCGCTCTCGGAATCACATA
The DNA here is from genome assembly GCA_009779405.1 of Clostridiales bacterium. GTDB lineage: Bacteria > Bacillota > Clostridia > Christensenellales > CAG-138 > WRCT01. Next base: position 14,174 of record WREI01000032.1, on the reverse strand, counting down.
CCCGTCCGGGCTGTTAACGCGAAAGCGCCTGCCATAATAGGGATTGTCTATCGGCTCTGCTTCGTCTATATTATCGTATAAAAACGCATTGCCGAAAACAACGTCTCCCCGCGCGAATAGTGTCGGCATGAATAGAAGAAGCAGTATACATATAATGAAGATACGTTTAGTCATTGCTATTGTCCTCCTGCAATAATTCTTTCGGTTTCCATAATACCTTTATCAATACCGCCGTGCCTGCAATCAACACCAACACCGAAGTGATACTGATAATAAATGTGGTTTGCATTTTTGCCCGTGTGCCCAAGTCCCTGTAAATATCTATGTGCGCGGTCTCCAATACCCAAACGCTCGGCTCCAGTGCCGGATGGAGCGCAGGCAAATCGGGGTTTAGCGGATCGCTCAGGCAAACCCATATGTTTCTGCCACCGTATAAATAGGTGATAAAGCCCCACTCGTTACCGTTATCGTCCATGTAAGCATAAGATATAAAGAAATATTCCGTATCTAAATCTTCATAAGTCCATAGCGAATCTTCAGCACCCGGCCACGGCCACGCAATTGCCGCCTTGCCGTTTTTTATCTCGGCAAAGTCACCGTCATACAAATAAAACTCGCCCGGATGTTCTTCCGCAAAGGCAACATAGTCATACAGAACCAGCATCTGCCCCAATGGAACCCAGCCGGAGTATTCATCGGTGTAACCCCAGAACTCCCTGTCATAAAGGCAGGATCGCTCCACATAGGTTACATCACTTTTCTGCAGCATGGCAGTAGTTCCGCTTGCCCCCGGTTCCTCCCGCACGGGTACCGTACCATTCTCACCGTTCGCGACAAAGCTGCGACCCAAATATACGGTCTGATTCCAATATCGCCAGTAAAAATCGTTTTGGGGCTCCACAAGGGCGTCCGCATATGCAAGCAATGGCATTGCAAACAGAAGACAGGAGATTGCCACAACAAGAATACGTTTCATCTTAGAACCCCACGCAAACGATAGTTGTATATTTATGCGTCCAACAGATACCCATGCCCCGCCAACACCGTCTTCATCAAATCCTCCAAAACAGGATTAAAATGATCAACGCCTAATGCAATCTCCCGTATCTCATCCAAATAGCGTATCCTGAACCTACACCCATCAATGCGCAGGAACCCCTGATTCTCACTGCCCGCAAACTCCTCCTCCGTGGAGAAGAGCGTCCATTTTTCCTTGTAGGGCGCGCTGTCATAGGGGCAGAAGACTAAGCAATTGCCGCATTCGTTGCACATCTTGTCCATATGCACGATTTGCTGCCCGTGACCCGGGACGGGGATCGCGATATTCGCCCGGTTCGGGCAGACCTGCGCACAGCATTCGCAGACTGTTGCGCAATTGAGACAGCGCGCGCCTTCCGTTTCTGCGCTTGCGCAGTCGCACAGGATACCTTGCTTCTTACGTGCGCAGTCACTGCATAAAATATCGGAGATTGTATATTCATGCGCGCCGATAATTGCATCCGCTGCCGCCCTTGCGTCCGCTATGCCCTCCACCACCGTGGCGGGGCCGCGCCGCGCGTCGCCGATTACGAATACGTTCTCCCGGTTCACATGGCAGTTTTCATCCGTAATCACGCGCCCGCGCGCATTCAGCGCGATGCCGTTCTCCGCGAAGAGCTCCGTATCCACCTGCTCGCCTACGGCCGCAACCAGCACGGTGCAGGGGAGGGAAGTAAACTCGCCCGTGGCAATGGGCGCGCGGCGTCCGCTTGCGTCCGGTTCGCCCAGCCGCATCACCTCACAGTGCAGTTTCCCGTTTTCAAACGCGATGGGCGTAAGCAGTTCGCAGAATTCCACGCCGTCTTCCCTTGCCAATTGCAGTTCTTCCTCGTCCGCGGGCATATTGCGCGCGTCGCGGCGATAGGCTAAGCGCACATGCTGCACGCCCGGCACGCGCTTTGCCGCCCGCGCCGCGTCCATCGCGGTATTGCCGCCGCCGACTATGATTACATCCGCGCCCAAATCGCCGACAGTCCCATCCTTGCAGGCTTCCAAAAACGCGATCACATTTCGCGCTTCGCCGCGTTCCAAGCGCAGCAACCCCGGCTTCCACGCGCCGACGGCATAGACCACATGGGTATACTCTTTGAGCAACTCGTCCACACAAGGCGCAACGGCATTCGTCCTGATCTCAACACCAAGCTTCTGCAAAAAAGAAGCGTCGCGCACAATGGCGTCGTCCCCGATACGAAACGCGGGTATCACATATTGCACAATGCCGCCCAATTTCTCACGCTTCTCAAAGAGCGTCACCTTTGCGCCGCCCCGCGCAAGGAAGAACGCCGCCGCCATACCCGCAGGCCCGCCGCCGATAACAGCCACCCGCGCGCCACAACCCACCGCAGGCTTCAATCCCGACAGCACCGCGTCATAGCCGCCCACCGCCGCGCACAGCTTGGTCTCGCGGATATGGATATGCTCCTCATAAAACCCGCGCGTGCATTTATCCGTGCAGTGGTGCGGGCATATGGTGCCTGTGATATGCGGCAGCGGATTCTTCTTCAAAATCAGTGCCAGCGCCTCGGCACTTTTGCCCTCGCCCAGCAGCTCGATATACTCCGGTATATCCTGCCCGATGGGGCAACCGCCCTTGCAGGGCGCGGTGAAGCAATTGGTCAGCGGCACTTTATGCTTTAGCTTGCGCGGCGGAATGGGCTTCAACGGCTTACGCCCGCGCGCACTAACCCGCGCGTCCTCCGCCAAACGGGTCAAGGCGTCCACATCCACGCCCTCGAACACCTTGTATGACACCTCCTGCATATCCTGCGCCAATTGCGTCAACCGCTGATAGCCGCCGGGCTTTAGGATAGTTGTTGCCACTGTGATCGGCCAAACGCCCGTCGCGAACAGCGCCGCAATATTGAAATGGTCTATCCCGCCCGAGAAGGACAGCCGCAGCTTTCCGCCGAATTCTGCGGAAAAGCGCCGCGCCATCTCAATGGTCAGCGGATAGAGCGAGCGCCCGCTCATATACATCTCCTCGGCGGGCAACTCCCCGGCCTTCACCTGCGCGGGGAAGGTATTGCTCAGTTTTAAGCCAAATTCCAGCCCATTCTCCTGCGCCGCCGCCAAGAGCCGCCGGAACATCGGCACGGCGTCCCTGTGCTGCAAATCTGCGTTGAAATGGTGATCGTCAAACGCGACATAATCAAAGCCCAGCGCGTCCAAGGTCTGCCGCACAAAATCATAACCCAATATGGTGGGATTGCACTTGACAAAAGTGTTCAGCTTCTTCACAGAGATCAGGTGGCTTGCGATGCGCTCAATCTCCGAGGGCGGGCAGCCGTGCAGGGTAGAGAGGGTGACGCCGCTGCAAACACGCGGCGAAATCTGTGCCACATATGCGGCATCCACCTGCGTGAAACGCGACAAGTTCGCCAAAGCCCAGTCGCAGCACACTGCCCAAATCGCGGTTCCGGTGGCATTTTTCAACCCCTCCAAAAACCCGTCTATCTTCGGATTGGTGATGCCGTCATAATCATAGCCCACGCTCATATTGAACATAAAGCCGTCGGGATCGCCCCAGCCATATTCGCGAGTCAACAGCTTCAGCGCGAACCAGGCCTTGATATATTCATCCATCGCCCCCGCAACGGTCAATTCCGTAGACCATTCGCAGTTATAGCACTCGTCGCCCGCCGTGATGCATGGCTTCGCGATGCAGGACGCCAGCGCATCGCCGTCCATCATCTGCACGGTCTTCAGCTCAAAGAAGCGCGCGCCCGCAAAATAGGCGGCGATTATATTCTGCGTCAGCTGTGTATTCGGCGCGGCGGCAGGCCCCATCGGCACCTCCAACTTTTCGCCAAAGAGCGGCAAATAGCGCCCCGTCTCCGGAACAAATGTGCGGTGCACCCCGAAAACGGAACCTCTTTCCCTATATTCCGCCAGCACCCAGTCCATCAGGGGCGCAAAGGCAATCGTGGTCATTCTGTCAGACATGTTGTTTCCTCCCTATTTTACACCTAATGTATTCCACAGCTTCCCCGCACTCTCGCGGCACTTCGCCATCAACTCTAGCTCGTCAACACCCGTCAACTGCCGATTCCGCATCAGCACTTTGCCGTTACAAATCGTATCGGTCACATAGCGGCCGTTCATGCCGAAGAGGATATGCCCGTTGGCGTTGCCGCCGTGCATGGGGGTCAGCGGGTTATAATCGGTGACGATAATATCCGCATACGCGCCCGGCATCAGCACGCCCAAGGGCGCATCGAAATAACGCGCGGCGATTTTGCGGTTGCCCTCAAAGAGCATGGCGGGAATCTCGCCCCAGGCCACGGTCGGATCGCAGAGCTGGTGTTTGTGGATGATATTGCCCACCTTATAGCTCTCGAGCATATCGTTTGTATAGCCATCCGTGCCCAAGCCCAGCAGCAGGCCCTCGCGGAACATATGGATGACGGGTCCGCAGCCCACGGCGTTGCCCATATTGCTCTCCGGATTATGCACCACGGCGGTGTTCGTGCCCCGCAGCAATTCCATCTCGGCGCGGTTGATATGCACGCAATGGATGGCCAGCGTCTTGTCGCCCAAAACGCCCGCGTCATAAAATCGTTGCACGATGCGCTTGCCCGTGTCCGCCAGGCAGGCGGCCAAATCCAGCGGCCCCTCCGCGCAATGCACATGGAATCCGGCCTCGCTGCCGCCCCGCGCAAGGCACTCTTCCAAGGTCTTATCGCTGACCGTAAAGCTGGCATGCAGGCCCATCATACCCTTCAGCATATCCGTATCGTCCGCCGCCGCCCGCTTGATAAAGCGCTCGTTCTCCGCAATGGATTGCAGGCGCTTCTCCTCGCCGTCGCGGTCGGAGACTTCATAGCAAAGCGAGGTGCGCACACCCAGCGCAAGCGCCGCTTCCGCAATGGCATCCAAACTGTCGGGAATGTCAAAATAACTGGCATGGTGGTCAAACACGGTCGTCACACCGTTCCTGATGCAGTCGGCATAGACGGCATAGGCGGAGAGTCGGTTATTCTCCTGCGTCAAAAGCCTGTCCATGCGCCACCACATGCCGTCCAGTATATCGTTGAAATTCTTGGGATTATAGTCTGGCATGGAAAGCCCGCGCGCGAACGCGCTGTAAATATGGTTGTGTGCGTTGATCAGCCCCGGCATAATCAGCCCACCCCCGGCGTCCAAAAATTCCGCCTGCGGATATTTCGCGCGGAGCGCGGCGAACTCGCCGACTTCCCGAATATAGCGCCCCTCAACAACAAGCGCGCCGTTCTCGAAAAACTCCGTCCCGTTTCTCGTCAATAAACGCCCGTTTCCGATCAAAAGCATAAATAGCTCCTCCCGTTTGTAAAGAATATATAATCACAGTAAGTGTATCATATCAAGCCGCATTTTTCAATCGGCTGCACAAAAAAGAAGAAAAGTGGTCGCTTTACAAACCCGGCGCTTCTTGCTATTATTTCTTTATGCCGAACGGTGACGAAAAAGGAAGGCCCTTAGCGCAATCCTCCAAGGAGACCTGGGATGCGCTGTACGAACAATATTATGAAATATTGTTCCAATACTGCCTGTCGCGGCTCGGGCGCAACGAGGATGCGGCGGCGGAATGCGTGCATCGTACCTTCGAAATCACACTCAAAAAGATCAAATCCCTGCGCGACCATCCCAATATAGGCGGTTGGCTGATGAATACCGTGAAGCATCAGGTCGCGAAATACCATGATAAAACCCGGCGCGATATCCTGCTATTCAGGCAGATGGCGGCCAATATGGCGCACGAGACCTTGCTCGGCCGGCCCATGGACAGCGATTTGGATGTAGAAGCCTTTCTCGCGCGCCTGTCGGAAAGCGAGCGAGTGCTATACGAAAGGTATTACGTGCACGAGGAAAAGGCAAAGGAGATCGCGCTTTCCCTCGGCGTCAGCGAAGCCGCGGTCTGGATGCGCCTGAGCCGCCTGCGAACCAAAATGCAGAAAGAATATAATTTCATTGAAATGCAGTGTTAGGTTTTCGTCCGTTTTGCGGATATATATTATGTATGGGCGAGGAATCGCCCGCGATATAAGCCGTAGGGGCGGATATTATCCGCCCGCGTATACAAGACAGAAAGGAGCAGCGAATGCGTCAACGAACCGATAAAAATACATACAAATCGCTTATGCTGGGCTATGCGACGACGCTCGAATATGCCGAGCAGGTTTTGGCGCAGGAGCTGAATAAGACCGAGGGGCAGCGCAATGCGGATTTAATACAGGAATGCATGCAAACCATCGAAGAGACAAGCCGGGATGCGGACGCGCTGATGGCGGCGCATGGGCGGCGCCGACCGCTGCTCCGATGGACAAGAGCCCGGCGCATCGCCGCCATGTGCATCGCCGCGATTCTCGTCCTGCTGCTCGCGTCGGGCGTCGCGCAGGCGCTCGGCTTCCGCGTCTGGAGCGCCCTGCTGCAGTGGGATAACGATCTCCTGTCCATCCACTATGTACCGGAAGATTATATCCCCCCGCCCGACGGTCCCGTCGAGGAGGGCAACCCGATCGTCAATGAAGGCGGCGACGGATTCGTCGACGCGCTGTATTTTGCCACAATGGAAGAAGCGCTGACAGCCACGGGTCTATCGCCCAGGTTTCCCGCGCCGCCCGAGGGCTTCACCCTCACGTCCGTCACGGGTTGGATCATCGACTCCGGCAATCAACTCGACTTCACCTATACGGGCGAAGATGGCACGTTTGTGAGCGTTTATATCATGGCTATTATGGAAGGCAACGCAACCTGGTCCTTTTTTGTTCCCAACGCAACCGCAAGCGAAGAGCGCACAATAAACGGCATAAGTTACACCATCGTAATCAGCGAATCCCTGATATTCATCAGCTGGGAGCACAACGGTCTCGCCTACGGCATGGACACCACGCTCCCCTACGACGCCGTAATCGAGATGCTGAATGCATCGTAGGGGCGATCGCATCCGCCCCACCCGGCAATCTAAAGCTCCTGAAATGCCGTCAACACAGCATCCAAATAATTTTTGCCGATCGGAATGGAGTCTCCATTTCTCAAATACAGATTGCTACCTTGTATTTTGACAACGTGAATCATGTTCGTTATATAGGACCGATGCGTCTGCACATAGATTTTGGGCAGCTGCTGCAACAAATCCTGCACATTGCTTTTGAATAAAGATGCTTCTATCTCGCGAGTCAGAGCATGGATTTTCATATAACTTCGAATGCTCTCAAAGAACAGAATCTCCTTGTGCGGGACAGACCAATGAACGCCGTTATAGGTATACCGAAACAGGGTATTCTGCTTAAGCCGTTCCATGCAAGCCGCAATCTCCTTCAGCTGTACGGGCTTTGCCAGATAGTTCAGCGCGTCCACGTCATAGCCCTGCCGGACATATTGATACTCCCGGTGATTCGTCGTAAAAACAATCGCCCCGCCATACCCCAAGCGGCGCAGTCTGCGGGACGTTTCCACGCCGTCCAATTGATCCAGCTGAATGTCCATAAAGATAACATCATAATCCACGCCCTGCGCCTTGTATTCCTCTACAATGCCCTCTCCGGCTGTGAATGCCGCAATTTGCAGCTGCTCGGCCTTCTCCCGCTCCTTCCATTTCTGCAAAAGCTCGGTCAGATGCGTTGCGAAGTATTGCTCATCTTCCACAATGGCGATTTTCATAATGCGCAACTCCCCCCTCTATATAGTTTGGTTATTCAGCGGAATAAATGCGGATGCAATAAAAGCGTTGCCTGTCGGCGCTATCACCAAATGCCCGCCGCATTGCGCAAGCGCTTCGGCGATGCTCTGCAGGCCGATCCCATGCCCGGCCCCCGCCTTGTCGGACAAGTAGGTATTCTGCGCCTTGTTATATTTTCCGTTGTAGCTGTTTTCCACGCGGATAATCAGCATCGCTTCCCGCTTTTCAATCGTCAGTTTGATATAGCGTTGTGAAACGTTCAGCTTGCGGCAGGCTTCAAGCGCGTTGTCCAACAGGTTGCCCAAAATGGAGCACAAATCATAGTATTGCAGCGACACAAGGCGGATAGCATCCAGCGCATCATTTGCGCTGTAGTGGAACGGCGTGGCATCCGTCTCGGCGATGACCGCCTTGCTGACCAATAGGGCATTGATGGTTTGGTTCGCGGTCAAATACATGCGCGGCATTTGGCGAAACTTCTCGTCCGCTGTTTCGAAATACTCTTTGAGTTCTCCGTATGCTTCCTGCAAAAGAAGGCCCTGCATGGTTTGCATATGGCTTTGCATATCATGCTTGAACTTTTGAATGCTGTCGATAATGATCTCAAGATTATGATAATACGCATGCTCCAGCTTCTTCTGCCGTATCTCCAAGGCGTAATCCATATTCTTGCGTGACAGGAATCCGATTTGCACAACCAAAACAAAGGCCATAAGGATGAGCAGCAGCAGAATGACGCCGATGACAGACGAAATGATATTCGCCCCGGCCGCGCCCGCTTCCGCCGCAGCAAAGGCGCTGTCAATTAAAATATCGGTGGCTGCCGTCCCGATAATCAACATGGCAATCAGCATAATGCGGGCGGATATGGGGATATAGATACCCCGGTTCGATCTTTTGCCCGCAGTGAACCCCAAGATAAGGCAAGCGCCCGCAAACAGCAGCGCAAAACAGGCCGTCAGGGGTATGCGCGTGCCGCCCCAGGCGAAGGCGCTTTCGAAATCTGCGCCCAATATACCCATGGCGATCAGGCAGGTGATATAATCCGCAATCGCCATAATCAGGACGGGAGCGAGTCCCCACAAGATTTTCTTGGACAGCTCACCCTTAAAGACGATGATGGCAAAGGCAACGGAAATTGCCATCACAATGAACCGGATGGGATAGACGGTCACACCCGAAACGATGGGCCAGCTCCAATTGATGTCCATGAAATTGATACCGCATACAACCGCCCAATGCAGGATGGTACCCAGAATCAGCGCAAGCTTCCCCCGGGGCGCCCGCCCCAAACGGCGATAGAGAAGAAAACCGATCGATACACTCGACGAGAGATTGATCAGAACCTCCCACAAAAAGAATCCGAATTCCAAAGCAACAGCACCCCGTTCCGTTTGATATGTATATTTTAACATACCGCAAAACCGCCCGCAAATATTTCTGTACACGCACAGGCACTGTCTGTACACAGCGGGTTTACTTTACGGGCCGCTTGTGCTAATTGTAAAAAATGAAAATTCCACGTTAGGTTTTTACTGTTTTCAAGGATATATAAACAGTGAGACGCGCAGGAGCGCGTATTAACCGAAAAATCGCAGAAATTCCGCAGAATTTGCGAGACCGTTTCCCTGTTTATTTTGTCTATATAAGTGGGGAACGCAGAGACCCCGCCCAAGAGAGGAGAAGCTGTTTGTGAAAAAACAAATCATACTCACGATCGCCGTCATAATGGCAGTTTTATACGTCGCCTGCGCGTCAAGCCAAAAGTCTCCCAAGCCGGAGGAAACAGAAACAGCCGCAAGTATCATAGAAGCAGAAAAAAACCCGGAAACAAGCGAAATTATACGCATCACGGATGTGGAGGACGTCCGATATTACAACAATTATTTGAGCAAGGTCAGAAACTATACAACCAAAGACGAATTACAAAACGCCGCCTCCTATATCATCACGGCAAGCTGCGTTTCCGCGACAACCGTATATCAGTTGAACAAGATATACACGCTCTCCGTACTCAAAGTGCAAAGCGTCTGCAAAGGCGACCTGCAGCCCGATCAGGAAATATATGTGATCGAGTTGGGCGGCCGTACCAACTTCGGCGAATACGATGAAAACTGTAATGTCGATGAAAAAGCGTTTGAGCAGGGGGTGGAGCGCCTGCCGGACGACCAAAAAATCGTCATCGGACATGATGGATACTATCCTCTATCCGAGGGTGAAAACGTACTGCTCTTCTTGGGCGACAGCTCCGGCTTTCTGGAGGGGTTCGAAGCGCCGCTCTTCGACATCATCGGCGCAACGGATGGAAAACTGTATCTGCAGACAGACGGCATCTATAAACGCCCCCTGCCCACAAGCACAGACAAGTACGACTTCACCGGGGACACTCTGACGATTTCGGAAGATGAACTGCATGCATCTACCTAAAAGGAGTTATAGATGAACAAGAAACTTTCAATCCTTATTGCAGCCTGTATTTTGTGTTTCCTCTGCGCCGCCTGTCAGCCGACGCCGGATGCGCCCATTGTCATCGGCAAGAATGATGGCAGGATAGAAGAGCTCATTCATTCGGAAAACAACGATCCAAATGCAATCCCCATCGCGACCGCCCTGGAGGATGGCGAGCGCTGGCTGGAAGAAATACGGACACAGCATTGGATGGAGGATTACGCCATCGAAGGCCTGCACTGCCAAATCAACGCGCAAATTTCGCTGCCAAACAAGGATATCTATCCGGTTTACACGGTCAGGCGCAGTAATTTCGATTGGACAAGCGTCGAAAAACTGATCCGCTATTTTGCGGGCGATGCCGTCGGCGTGCGCGAATCGCTGCCGACGAAGGAGGATTTAAGTGACGAGCTGCTTGCCGTGCAGCGCGGCAGGTATGCGTATGACGATGACCTCGGCGAACGATGGGAGCCGTACCCGGGACAGCAGGAGGAGATCACGGCCTTGCAGGAAGCGATTCTTCGCGCCGCGCCGGAAACCTTTGCGGACCTGCCCTTCGCCCCCAATCAAATGCCCGTGCATCATACCTGGCTGATGCCCGATGATTCAAAAATACATATCACGGCAAGGGTGGATTGCGTGGAGATCGCAAGATACAAAAACGCTGCCTTGCAGTATGAATCTGACATTTCCCTGCACGGGGGCTTTCCTGGCGAGGGCGCCGCCAAAATAGAGAAGGTCGGCATCAGCGAAGCGGACGCCTGCCGACAGGCGAAGGAAACGCTGACGGCTCTGGGCATGCAGAATTTCAGTATCGCAAACGTGGAGAAAGCCAGGTTTCTGAAATATTACAGCAATGAGATCCTTGCCGAAGGGTGGGCGGTGACCTTTGCCATGAATGACGGCGGCTATGTCGCCGCGGATTTGATGTCCGTGCAATTGGCGGGGGCTCTGGACTTTGACGACGGCGAATACGCGGAGAAATGGAGACCGGAATCGCTGGTCGTATTTATCAACGCTGACGGCATACAGTCTTTTTCCTGGAGAGGGCGCTTGGAAATTGTGGAGGAGTTGAACGCCAATGTCGCCATGATGGATTTTGAAAATGTGAAGCAGGTCATCCGAAACAACCTAAAATACGGCTATGTTCATTCGAAGATACTGCATGATGTGCCGGAATTGGTATTGGCACTTCATATAACGGAAATCAAGCTGACCGGGCTGTTGATCCCCGTGAAAAACGAGCCAAACCTGCGCATGCTCGTTCCCGCGTGGCTGGTCTACTATAAGGAAGCAGACAGCTCGACGATGGATGATTACACCTGCGTTTTTGCCGTAAACGCCATAGACGGCTCCAACATCGACCTAACGCTCCGCGCACTTGCCCCAACATCATAAAAACATTACAAAAAGGAATAATTTTATCAATGAAAAAACTGCATCTTTTCATTATTATATTTATATCATTCCTCCTCTGCGCCGCCTGTCAGCCGACACCGGAGGGGCCTATCGTGATAGGCAAGGATGAATTGAGCGAAGGGATTCAAACCACGGCAGCACCCAATGGGGACGCCGATCCCTCCGCTTCCGGCCCCTGGCGCGATGAAAAGGAATATCCATCCGGCAGAAAACTGATTGTGGATGCCGAACTGCCCGCGCGCCCTGCTTCCGTGCCGGTGCTCTCCATCTCGGAAAAGAAATTTGAAAGCGGCGAAATGCTGAAAAAAATCGTGGACGTATTTTGCCCGAATCAGGCTGTCTATGACAAGGGAGACAAGATAACGAAATCGGTGATCCAATCCCTGATTTTGTATTACAAAGAAGTGCTGTTCCGAATCGACAATGATATGCCGCCCCTTTGGAAACGGGAATATCTGTGTTTTGAAGTGCAAGACGGCGCGATTGTGAAAATCAACTGGGAGAATCCCTCCCAAATCCTCGGAGTGGACAATGAGAATGTGCAGATCCTGCCATGGGAGGAAATCCAAAATCTTTTCTATACACAAATGGACTTTCTGCTGTTGCCCGAGCTTGCGCAGGAATTCACATTGGATGCCCGTTTGGGAACCAAAGAGGTGCATATCAGCCGTGTCGAATTCGGATTGACAAAGATTTTATTGAAGGACAGCCGCAGCAACTATAAATTGATCCCAACCTGGAGTTTTATGGGCTATACCGAGAGTACCGTGTCGGATGGAGAAAGCCAAGGCGCGACCATCTGTTTCCTGACGCTCAACGCGATTGATGGCAGTCTCATAGACCTTGGATTGATGTATTAGCGAAAGGAATTGTATTATGAAGCGAACACTTGCTATTATAATAGCCCCGCTGCTCCTGATAGGCAGTTTTGCCTGCCAGCCCACGCCGGACGCGCCCATCGTGATGGGCAAGGATCTCGACAGTATGATAGAGAGCGCCGCCGCCCCCATGCCGAACGGTACAGAGACGAAATCCATCGCGGAGCAGGTCAACGCGCCCGCCATATTCCAATATGAAAGCACGAAGGGAAACCTGACCATCACCGCCAACGCCCCCGTATTCGTGCCAACCGGAAGCGCCATGCCGATCGTCCAAGTGCGGCGCGGCGACTTCACGCAGGAACAGGTCGATCGCGCGTGGGCCGTGCTTGTCGGCGACGCGGAAATGTGGGAATGGCCCAACGAGCGCACAAAGGAGGAGTTGCAGGCGGACATCCTGTACATCATGCAGCAATTGGAAAGCGCCGATTTTGACCCATCATGGAAGGAAATTTACGAGCGCCGTCTCGCCGAATTGCAAGCGGAATATCAAACCGCCCCAATGGAGCTTGCGCCGCAGCGCGCGGACAGCAAGCTTAAAAGCTATCAGCAAATAGATGAGCGCAACGGGCAAGTCATCTGTGAAAGCATGGCGGCATACGGCCACAACAGCCAGAGCAATATCTATTTCAGCGCCGAAAACAGGCGAAAGGTAATGCCCGCGTACCGCAACCAATACGGCCCCGGCACGGCAAGAATGGAGTACGCCGCCGCTTCACAGCAATATTTTGGCGAGAGCACGCCCAAAAACCGCTATGAGCTGGGCTTGAACGGTCAATTGGACGAAAGCGCCGCGCAGTTCGTGCGAACCTCGCCCGCCGACGCCAAAGCCCAAGCGGAAGCGTTGATCAGAGAAATGGGTCTCCCCATGCAGGTAAGTCGCGTGAATCTGATGATATGCTACGGCGACGACGCAAAACAAACCCCCGTATATTACAGTTACTCCGTCTTCTGCACCCGCGACATCAACGGTCTCCCCACAGCCTTTAAGCAGGGTGCAACATATATCGAGCCCGACCCCGATGCAGGCAGGGGGGAAGCGACCTACAGTCCCACCTGGGACTATGAACTGGTGGAAATCAGCATAAACGACAGCGGCATCTCCGCCTTTGTATGGACGGCGCCGCTGCAACTGATAGAAACAAAGGTAGAAAGCAGCGCACTCCTGCCCTACGCCGAAGTGCAGGAAATCTTTGAGAGAATGACGCCGATCACATACGAACTCCAAGCCGAAGGCGCCCAAATGACGCTGGAATTTACGGAAGTTCGCTTGGAGATGCTACGTATCGTGGAGCAGGGCTCCATAGAAAACGGCCTGCTCATCCCGGTCTGGAATTTTTACGGCGTGCGCCACCGCGCATTCAAAAACGGTGAAACGGATAGTACCATCAACTACCTGTTGCTCTGCATCAACGCCATCGACGGCAGCATTATCGACACAACGAAAGGGTATTAGGATATGAAAAAGATAATCGCACTCGTAATCGCACTGGCAAGCGTCTTCGCACTCGCCGCCTGCCAGCCCACGCCCGACAAGGACATCGTCATCAACAAAAACGACGGCGTGGGGCTGGACGGCCTGATAGCGGCCACTGCGCAGCCCGCCCCCCTCGTCAACGACGCGCTGTATGCCCGCCTGGGCGCGCCGCAGCACTGGAACTATGAAACCACGACCCTGAACGGCAGGATGCACATCGTCGCGGATGTGGATATCCTCCTCCCCAACGTCACCG
>WREI01000031.1 GCA_009779405.1 Clostridiales bacterium | reverse complement strand
TGACCTAAATCCGATTGAGAACTTTTGGGCGTGGCTCAAGCACAAAATGAAAGACATGCTGCGGCGCTGTGATGGATTTGACGAGACTCTGTCTGCTTGCTTTCAACTTGGTTGACTATATATCAAAATAACCGTGACAACCGTTACAACTGTGACGGATCAATGCGGCAATGCAGCAACGCACAATGCACAATGAAGGTAGAGATGCCTGCGGCATCTCTTTGATAAAAAGGATACTATACAATCAATAGAGAAACGCCTTGGCGTTTCCACCAACATTGAACATTGCGCGTTGAGCGTTGAACATTACAAAGCGTAACAGTTGTAACGGATGTCACGGTTGTAACGGTACAGAGACCCCTACTGCCCCCTGCCCCCATACACCCGCACCACAAACCGCGCCCCGCCCTCAACCCGGTTCTCCGCCTTCACGGTCGCGCCCTGCGCCGTGAGCACCATGCGGCAGAGCGCGAGCCCCACGCCGAAATTGCCGTCCTTGCTGTGTCGGCCTTGGTAAAACCGCTCGAAAATATGCGGCAAATCCGCGGAGTCAAAGCCCGTGCCGCTGTCCTGTATGATAATTTCGGTAAAAATGGCGTTCTGCGCGCAGTCCACCCGGATGCTGCCGCCCGCGGGACTGTGCTCCACGCAGTTTTTCAGGATATTGCCCAGCGCTTCCGCCGTCCAGTTGCGGTCACAGTGGATGGAAATATCCGCCGCGCAATGCAGGGCAAACTCTATCCCGCGCAGTTCCATGGGTATCAGCAGCGGCTCGGCGGCCGTCTGCAGCAGGTCGCGGACACATACAGGGTTCCGCGCAAACACGGCGGTACCCGCGTCGATTTTGGAGATTTTCAGCAGCGTGGTCAAGAGCCAGTCGATGCGGCGCAACAGTCCCTCCAACTCGCGCGAGAATTCCAAGCGCTTTTCCGCGTCCAAGTCAGGCTTCGCGAGAAAGGCGGCCAGCATGCGTATGGAGGTCATGGGCGTGCGCAGTTGATGCGCCAGATCGGCCAGCGCGTCGGCCAGAAAGGCCTTGTCCCTCCGCAAACCCTCCGCCTGTTCCCGCAAACGCAAGGTCATCTTCTGAATCTCGCTCTGCAACAGGGACAGTTCCCCCTCGCCGATCCCGTCCAAGCCCAAATGATCATTCCCATGTAAAATCGCGTCAATCGACTCACTCAGCACAGCCAGCGCGCGATAACGCCGCCGCGTAAAAACCCAAAACCCCGAACAAAGCACAATACAAACAAACAGCACCGGCAACCCGGTATAAATGCCAATCAAAAACCCCACAACAATACAAAGCGAGCAAAACGCCGCCAAAAACAACGCGAACCGCTTTATTTCACTGTTTCTAAACAGTCCCATAATCATCACGACGCGGGCGGATGGTATCCGCCCCTACGGTTAACCGATACCCCATCCCCCGCACCGTCTGAATCAAGACCGGCTCCTGCGCGTCATCCTCAATCTTCTCCCGCAGGCGCTTGATATAGACGGTCAGGGTGTTGTCGTTCACGAATTCGCCCGCCATATCCCAAATCTCGCCGAGCAGCCGCTCCCGCGAGAGCACCGCGTCGCTGTGGTTGACAAAGACCAATAGAAGGCGGTATTCCAGGGCCGACAGAAAAACCTCCGCCCCGTTTTTGTGCACGGTGCCGCGCACGGTATCGATCTGCAGATTTCCGATTTCAAACAGGGCCTCCGCCCGCCCGCCGCGCCGCAACACGCTCTTAATGCGCGAAAGCAGCTCCCGCGGGCGAAAGGGCTTGACGATATAATCGTCCGCGCCCATATCCAGGCCCGTCACCACGCTGATCTCATCATCGGCGGCGGTCAGGAAGATGACGGGCACCCCCGCCCGCTTCGCCGCCGTGCAGACGGCATAGCCGCTCCCGTCGGGCAGGGAAAGGTCCAGCAGCACCAAATCAAAGCGCTCCCCCTCGAGCGCCGCAATGGCAGCCCGCTGCCCGCCCGCGCAAACGGAAGCATAGCCCTCGCCGCCAAGCAGCAGGGACAGGTTCTTCGCGATGCTATTGTCGTCTTCCACGATGAGGATTTTATGCATAAATGCATTATACACGCTCGCAGGGGGCGATTGCAATCGTCCCGCGCTATATCCATTTGACGTGCATTCCCATACATTCCCATATGTTAATTTTATGAAAACACTTGAAAAACGGGGGGGGGTATTATGTCTATTGAAGACGAATATTGTCACGGTTCCGCATATCAGATAAAATGGTTTATACGGAGGAGAGAACATGAAACGTAAACTTTTGGCCCTATTGCTCGCGCTGGCCCTGCTCTGCGCCATCATCCCCGCAGTCCCCGGTCTCGCGGCGGAAGCGCCCCTAAAGCCGGGCGACGCAAACGGCGATGGCAAATTGGACGCCAGCGACGCCGCCACCATCCTGCGCCATCTGGCGGGCATTATCACGCTGGAAGGCGCGCAGCTGGCTGCGGCGGATGTCACCGGCACAGGCGATGTCAGTGCCGCAGACGCCGCCCTCGTCTTGCGCCACTTGGCGGGGCTCACGGTCATCCCCGAATGGGCGCCGGAACTGCCACTCTATAACCCCGGCGACGTCGCCGTAATCAACGCCATCATCGACAACAACGGTCTCGATTGGCCCAAGGCCGAGCCCGCTGACGGCAGTTATATACCGGAGGCGTGGAAGTATGTGTGGCCTTCCGGTAGAAATATTTATTGGTCTGATGAAGATGGTGGTGACACAAGCAATCTAAGGATAGTGGGACTTCGCCTTGACACTGTTTTAGGGCCTGATGGATATGGGATGCGTCCGGATTTGCACGGAATCCTCGACGCTTCCGGGCTGACTGCGATGTCTGAATTTAACTGCTCCTACAATAAATTGACTGGACTGAACCTTTCCGGGCTTACAGCACTGAAATCATTGCAGTGCGGCTACAACCAACTGACCGACTTGAATGTTTCCGAACTTACTTCACTGGAGACTTTGTCCTGCGCGAACAACCGGCTGCCCAAACTGGATGTTTCGGGATTAATAGCGCTTCAAGATATTTACTGCTCAGACAACAAATTGACCGAGCTAAGCTTTTCGGGGCTTCCGTCTTTGAGACATCTTTACTGTGATTTCAATGAACTAACTGAGTTAGATCTTTCGGGGCTTCCGTCTTTGCAAATGCTTCGCTGCAACAGCAACCAACTGACCGAGCTTGATGTATCCGGGCTTCCTGCATTGGGATCGATTAACTGCAGCTACAACCA
This sequence comes from Clostridiales bacterium, assembly GCA_009779405.1. Lineage (GTDB taxonomy): Bacteria > Bacillota > Clostridia > Christensenellales > CAG-138 > WRCT01. Next base: position 23,091 of record WREI01000031.1, on the reverse strand, counting down.
ACTGACCGAGCTTGATGTATCCGGGCTTCCTGCATTGGAAGGGATTAATTGCAGTTACAACCAGCTAACCGCCATTGCGCTCAGTCCGACAGCATCATATCGTTCCGTGGACATCCGCCATAACCTCTTCACAGACAAAACCCAACCCACAGGCTTCAATTCCGATTTGTGGGATACGGGGCCATACTATTACACCCCGCAAAGAGAAGCCGGTCTTTACAACATCGGCGACATTGCGGTAATCCATGCCATCATCGACAACAACGGCTTGGATCTGCCCAAGGCTGACCCCGCCGACGGCAGCTACGTGCCGGAGGAGTGGACGAGATGGCCATCAGGAAAATGGATGGATTGGTATACGAGCTGGTCCGGTGACGCAAGCAACAAAAGAGTAACGTTGCTTAATCCGGGGGATATCGCTATAATCAATACGATGATCGACAACAACAGCTTGAATTGGCCCAAGGCCGAACCTGCCGACGGTAGCTATGTGCCACAGGAGTGGCTTGCTGAGTATGGAGCGTGGGTAGGCAGAGGCAGCACATGGGCAGGGGATCCGACAGATTTTCGTGTCGTGAAGTTAATGGTAAGTTCCCTGTCCGGGGCAGTGGATCTTTCCGGGCTTACTGCTCTACAGTGGCTCCAAAGCAGCGGTTGGAACGATGTGACAGGATTGAATCTCTCCGGTCTAACGTCTTTGCAATACCTTTGGTTCACGTACAGTCAAATGACCGAACTGGATCTATCGGGTCTTACATCTTTGCAGACACTTACTTGCCATGGAAATACACTGACCGAGTTGAATCTTTCTGGTCTTGTGGCACTGGAGTGGTTGGATTGCTGTGGCAATCAACTGACCGAGTTGAATCTTTCCGGTCTGACGTCTTTACAGGGCGTATCCTGCCACAGCAATCAACTGACCGAGCTCGACCTTTCCGGTCTTACGTCTTTACGGTCCCTTAATTGTTATCGGAACAGCCAATTGACTGAGCTGAAACTTTCCGGGCTTACGGCGCTTGAGTGGTTGGAATGCTCTCAAAGCAAACTGACCGAGTTGGATCTTTCCGGCTTTACGTCTTTGCAGACCATTTACTGTGACAATAATGTTCTGACCAAGTTGGATCTTTCCGGTCTTACGTCTTTGCAGACCTTATCCTGCAACAGCAATCAATTGACAGAATTGGATATTTCTGGACTTACGTCTTTGCAGGAGCTTTTATGTGGCAACAATCAACTGACCGAATTGAATCTTTCCGACCCTGTGGCGTTGCAATACCTTTACTGCTCTAACAATCAACTGACCGAATTGAACATATCGGGATCTACAGTGACTGTGTTGCGTAGTCTTCACTGCAATGGCAACCAACTGACCGAGTTGGATCTTTACGATCTTACATCTTTGAGTCTTCTTATTTGCGCCAACAATAAGCTGACGTCCCTTGCACTTTGTCCCATGGCACCATATACGTATTTGAATGTCCGCTACAACCGCTTCACCGACAAAACCCAAATCACCGGGTTCAATCCCGACTTGTGGGACACGGGGTACTATTATTATTCCCCGCAAAACCAATGATCCATCAAAGCACCCACAACAAAAACCCGCTCCGGCGGGTTTTCATTTGACAGCACTGCAAGACCATAATTGAACATTGCGCGTTGATCACTGCGCGTTGACTTCCCCCTCCGTAGAGATCACCACCACCTGCCAGGGGATCAGCTTCCCGCAGTTTTGCAGCGCCGTTCGCACGGCCATCTCAATCCCGCCACAGCAGGGAACCTCCATGCGCGCGACGGTGACCGATTGGATATTGTTCGCTTGCAGGATGGCGGTCAGTTTTTCGCCGTAGTCGCCAGCGTCGAGCTTGGGGCAGCCGATCAGCGTGACCCGGTTCTTCATATAGTCGTTGTGGAAATTCCCGTGGGCGTAGGCGGCGCAGTCGGCGGCCACCAGCAGGCGCGCGTTCTCAAAATAGGGCGCGCGGATCGGGACGAGCTTAATCTGCACGGGCCACTGCCGCAGTTGCGAGACCGCCGCAGGTGCTGCCGTAACGGGCTCGTCCCTGTGTATCGCCCGCGCGGTGGTGCCGGGACAGCCGCAGGGCAGGGTTTCGGGCTGTGCCATATTCGCCTGCACCGCCGCTTCGTCATAGGCCAACGCTTCGCGCTCCTCGAAGGCGATGGCGCCGGTCGGGCAGACGGGCAGGCAGTTGCCCAAGCCATCGCAGTAATCGTCGCGCAACAATTCGGCCTTGCCGTCCACCATGCCGATCGCGCCCTCGTGGCAGGCGCTCACGCAAAGCCCGCAGCCGTCGCACTTTTCTCTGTCGATTTTGATAATCTGTCTGCGCATAAAGGGGTTCCTCCTCTTGTTTTTCTGCGGCCATTATACTATACTTCCGATATCCAATCCGTGGTTAAAACCACGAAAAAGGGAAGTATGGAAAGATATTTTGATATATTACAAAGAACCGAGCTGTTCAAAGGCATAGGTGACGCCGATTTAGCGGCCATGCTGCATTGTCTCGGCGCGGAGATTAAACCCGCACCCAAAAACCAAGTCCTCCTGCGTGCGGGCGATGCGCCGCAGTCCATCGGCATCGTGCTGGCGGGGCAGCTGCATATCGTACGGGATGATTATTACGGCAACCGCTCGATAGAAGCGGTGCTCGGCCCCGGTGAGCTCTTCGCGGAAGCCCTCTGCTATGCCAAAGTGATGGAAAGCCCCGTCACGGTGATCGCCAACAGCGATGCTATTATTCTATTGTTGCGCGGCCGGCGCATACTGCACAGCTGCCAAAGCGCCTGCGCCTTCCACACAACGTTCATCGAAAACATGCTCCGCACCATCGCGAACAAAAACCTGCGCCTGCAAAGCCACATGGAAATCCTCAGCCTGAAATCGATACGCGCGCGCGTCCTGCGCTATTTAGAGCCCTTCCGCCCTAAACAACACAACGGCTTCACCATCCCCTTCAACCGTGCGGAGCTGGCCGATTACCTCTGCGTGGAGCGCAGCGCGCTGTCGCACGAGCTGGCGCGGATGCAGCGGGAGGGCTTGATTACATATAGGAAGAATCGGTTCAACATGATTGAAAAAACAAGGAATATTTGATACACTACAAGAAAGGAAGTGACGCAAATGGCAATCATCCGGGACATACAAACCCATATCGACGCCGCGCTTCGGCAAGTGGAAGCCGCGCGCGTGTTTGGCGGCGACCCCATTCTGTGGCAAGCCTTTTATGATGGCTTCCAACGCAGGTTCTGTTGGTCGAGCGGCAGTTTGGAGGGGAACACCCTCACGCTGGATGAGACCATCGCTGCCATCGATTATGACGAAGTGCAGAGCGGGCATAGCTATAGCGAATATACCGAAGCGAAGAATCTGTATAAGGCGATCGGGCTGATGCGCCCGGAGGGGCAGGCGATCACCGAGGATTGGATTCGCGCTGTGCAAGCCGCGGTGTTGCAGTCGGGCGGCGCGTACCGCAGTCACGAGCTGTATATCGGCACGCCGATCGAAGCGGTGTATTATCCGCCCAAGAGCGAGCGCGTGCCGCAGCTGATGCGGGAATTTATCGAAGCCGCGCGCGGGGACGCTGCCATCCCGCGCATCGCGGCGCTGCATTTGCGCTTTGAGCGCATCCACCCCTTCGGCGACGGCAACGGCCGCGTGGGCAGAATCATACTCTGCCAAATGCTGATGAACGCAAAGCTGCTTCCTGCGGCCATTGAGCACAAATCGGAGTATCGGCAGGCCTTTCGCATCTTTGACCGCAACGGCGATAATAGCCCCATGGTGCACCTCATCTGCAAAGCCCTGGAGTATTCCGCAAAGACCCTCGGCGACCACGCGAAAAAACGGGAACAAGATCATTTGGAATGGGAGTAAACTATATGACCAAAAAACGCACCGCCCTAATCGCCCTGCTCGGCACCATACTGTTCACCCTGAGCTTCACCGTCCACGGCCTTCTGCGCGCGGGTTACGACCCCTGGCGCAACTATGTCAGCGAGCTCTCCCTCGGATCCACGGGCTGGATTCAGATCGTGAGCTTTCTGTTGATGGGGCTCTGCTTGGGAGTCTTTGCCTATGGCGTCTCCAAGGCCTTTCCGAGCGGGAGGGTCTCGCGCGCCGGCCCCGCGCTGCTGCTCACCATCGCCGCCTGCTATTTCGTGTCCGGCATCTTCGTCACGGATCCCGCCGCGATGTTCAACCAGCAGACCGTGCACGGCATATTGCACGGCATCTTCGGCGCACTGGTCTTCGCGCTCTCGCCCGTCTGCTGTTTCGTCTTTTGGCTGCGCTTCCGCACTGACCCGCGCTGGAAGCCGCTGAAGACCTGGACGCTGGCCGCTGCCGTCTTGCAGGTGATCGTCGTCGTGCTTATGAAAATCGCACAGCCCTTGGACAGCGCGCTGCATTCATACGCGGGCCTGATCCAGCGCTGCGCGCTGCTGACCTTCTATGCGTGGCTCGTTGCATTCGCATATCGATTATACAGTTGCGCAAAGGACGCAGAACGAGTATAATACATCATAAAATGCGTGAAATTTGAGGAAAAATGAAAAAGGACAGGATCATCAAACTTGCCGTCTTGAACGGTGCCATTATGCTGACCAACATACTGGTGTTTTCCAACGCGTTTTTCAAGCTTAAAATCGGCTCGGGCGCGTTCGCGACGGCCTTTGGCGTTATGGTCATCGCCATGAGCGGTCTCGTTTTCTTTTACGGCAATATCAAAATCCTGACGGCCAAGGCGCCCCCCCAGCCGCCGATGCTGAAGGATAAGGAGATACTCTCCTTGGAGAACTGCGCGGCGGCGGTCGAGCACTATCTGAACAACAATGCGCAGACCTATGCGGCGCATCTGAAGTCCGTGCTCGCCCAGATCGACAGGATGAAGAAGAAAAAGCGCACGATTCGGGAGATGCTGCTGGAGCGCTTCAGCGAGACCGAGCTGAGCTTCGAGAAGTTCAGCACGGCGGTCGAGCAGATGGAACGCATCATGATCCTGAACATCCGTAGCCTGCTCAACAGAATCAACGCGTTTGACGAGGAAGAATATGAGCAGATGCTCGAGAGCGCGCACAGCCATTCCGAAAAGCTGTTGGAGACCCGGCGCAATATCTACAACGAATACAAGGCCTTTGTGGAGAAGGCCGCCGGGAACAACGAGGAGATATTATTGAAGCTCGATAAGCTGATTTTGGAGATATCCAAGCTCAACGATCTGAGCGTCGCGGAGATCGAGGATATGGACGCCATGGTGGAAATAGATACGCTCATCCGGGACGCGAAGTGGTATAGATAAAGCAAAGGAGGACAACGCAATGCAGAAATCGGGAAAGACCGTTCTCATCTTCCTGGTCATCGCGGCATTGGTATTCGGCGGCGTATTCTTGGTGATCCGCATGACCAGCAACGTGGGCAGGACGCCAAGCGACGTCAGTGAGGAAGACGCCATCGCCGTGATGGAGCGCCTGTATAAGAAGATACGGGTCAACACCCTCGCGCCCATCAAGGATATGGTGGATTTGGAGGAAGTGAATATAGCGGAATCCCTCCCGGACATCTCGAAATATCCGCCGCAGGTGAACAACACGACGAACGACTTTGTGGAGATCTTTTCCTCCACCGAAAAGGCGACAATCAGCAGCAGCGGCGCGGATACCGACCGCTGGCTCGTGGATATGGCCAACCAGTTCAACAAGGCGGGGATAGAGATAGACGGCAAGCCGGTCTCGATCCGCATCCGCGGCATCGCCTCGGGCCTGGGCGTCGATTATATCGTCTCGGGCAAGTATGTCCCCGATGCCTTCTCCCCGTCCAACGAGCTCTGGGGGGACGCGCTGAAATCCATGGGCGTGCGCGTCAACCTCGTGGAAAAGCGGCTGACGGGCAATGTGGCGGGCATCGTGCTGTCCAAGGCAAAGCATAAGGAGCTGACAGACAAGTACGGCTCCATCAGCGTCAAGACGATCACCGAAGCGGTGGGCAACAACGAGCTGCAGATGGGCTATACGAATCCCTTCGCCAGCTCGACGGGCGCAAACTATCTGATCTCGACGCTCTATACCTTTGACGCGTCCAATCCGCTGAGTGATACGGCGACGGCGGAGTTCATCAAATTTCAGAGCAATATCCCCTATGTCGCCTATTCCACGCTGCAAATGAAGGACTCCGCGAAGTCGGGCATGTTAGACGGCTTCGTCTTTGAATACCAGCAGCTGATGAACTCGCCCGACCTGAAAAACGACTATATCTTCACCCCCTTCGGCGTGCGGCACGACAGCCCCGTCTATGAGCTCGGCAGTCTGACGCCGATGAAGCAGGAGATACTGCGTGAGTTTATCGCCTTCTGCAAGACGGACGCCGCGCAGAAGGCCGCGTCCGACTACGGGTTCAACGGACACAACGAGTATGCCATCGAGCTTTCCGAGATCAACGGCGAGCGGCTGCCCCAGGCCCAAAAGCTCTGGAAGGAGAAGAAGAGCGGCGGGCGCGAGATCATCGCGGTCTTCGTCGCGGACGTCTCGGGCAGTATGGACGGCGCGCCCCTCAACAAGCTGAAAGAGTCCCTGCTCTCCGGCTCGAAATATATCAACAACGATTGCTCGGTGGGATTGGTCACCTTCTCTACGGACGTGAATATCGCCCTGCCTATCGGCAAGTTCGACCTGAACCAGCGCTCCTTGTTTACGGGCGCGGTGAAGAATATGCAGGCGGTCGGCAGCACGGCCATGTTCGACGCGATCGTGGTCGCGTCCAAACTCTTGATGGAAGCGAAAGCCGGCAGCCCCAACGCGAAACTGATGCTCTTTGTGCTGACCGACGGCGAGACGAACCAGGGCTGCAGCCTGAACGACTGCCGCTCGATGATCACGGGCCTGCAAATCCCGATTTACACCATCGGCTACAACGCGAATATCTCCGTGCTGGCGCAGATCTCCTCGATCAACGAGGCCGCAAGCATCAATGCGGATATAGACGACGTCGTGTATAAGATTCAGAACCTGTTCAACGCAGAGATGTAAATCAAACAAGAAGGAGTATACCCATGAACTTTTCCATGAACGTAGCGGACACGAAGAAGGTCGCCGAGGAAGTGATTGCCGAAACCAAGGTCCATTCGGAGGAGTATTTGCAGCTCAAGGCGCAGGCGGAGAGCAACGCGATGGCCGTCATAAACTGCGACCTCGGCGCGATGGAGCAGAAGAAGATGCTCGTGAGCTCCATCGAGCAGTTCGGCTTTGACACGATGCAAAAATCCTCCCAAAAGAACAGCCTGCTCAAAGTGTCCGTCGGCAATCTGAGCAAGAGTGGGGAAGAGGGCGGCCAGGTCTCCAAGAGCCTGCTCGACCTGAACCGCGAGATCAAAAACCTTGACCCCAGTCTGATTGACTTCACGAAAACAGGGGCCTTGGGCAAACTCTTCAACCCGATCCGCGCCTATTTCGATAAGTACCAAAAATCGGAGGATGTCATTGCGAATATCATCACCTCTCTCGATAAGGGCAAGGCCACGCTGAAGAACGACAATACGACCCTCGCCCTCGAGGAGCAGCAACTGCGCGAACTGACGAAGAAGATCACGAAGGAGATCGAAATGGGTACCCTGATGGACGCCTGCATCTCCGAAAAGTTGGAGGAAGCGGAGTTGCAGGGCGTGGACGCGGACAAATTCCGTTTCGTGCAGGAAGAGGTGCTCTTCCCCCTGCGCCAGCGGGTGATGGATATGAACCAGATGGTGGTCGTGAACCACCAGGGCATTATTGCAATGGAGGTGATTCAGCGGAACAATCGGGAGCTGATACGCGGCGTGGACAGGGCCAAGACGGTCACGGTCTCGGCACTCCGCACCGCCATCATGGTGGCCAGCGCGCTGTATAACCAAAAGATCGTCCTCAAAAAGATACAGCTCCTGAACGAGACGACCAACAACCTGATCAGTTCTACGTCCAAAATGCTCAAGGAGCAGGGGACGGCGGTGCAGAAGCAGTCCCTGGAGTCTGGAATATCCGTCGACGTGCTGAAAGAATCCTTCTCCGATGTCCTGTCCGCGCTGGAGGAAATCAGCAACTACAAACAGCAGGCCCTGCCGAAGATGAAGGAGACCATCAGCCAGTTCCGGGAACTCGCCGACAGGGGCGAAGCGGAGATTTCGCGGTTAGAGCGGGGGAGCGGGCTTTTGACGACGTGAATTCATCCGCAGGGGCGGAATTTCTACCACAACTCTTCACTCTTCACTATTAACTAAATCCGAACCCCGGTTCGGATTTTCTTTATTTGTAAGCATACTGTAACAAAACGAAACGAAACCTTTACAAAAATCGCGAAATGCGCTATCCTATGATTTAATGGGAAAGTCCCATAATATGTGTCTGCAAGGCAGGAGGAAAACACGATGTTGGAAAAATACGATGTGATCGTAGACGAAATGGAAGCCAAACTACGCCCCCCGACGATAGGCATGAAGCCCTATACGCCCAAGGTCATCCCCCTCATTACGGGTGAAGACCTCCTGGTACGCGAGGCCACACGCGAGGAGCTCTGCCTGATTCTGGACACCATCGAACCGCTGATGAAACAGCCCAAGGACTATTATGATATCGTCGCGGCGCGCATCTATACCGAAGTGCTGGGCATGCTGCGCTATCGCGTGCAGGATGAATATTGCTTCGTCGGCGCGATAGACGGCGAAATAGCGGGCATCGTCAACGGTCGCCTTGTGAATGAGCGGGTCGGCATGAGCTATCATACCCTGACCTTGAAACGCGGCGTGCGCGTGGGCGCGCAGCTCTTTGCCGCCAAGATGGAATATCACTTTGACTTCATGAATCAGGACGAGGTGTTTATCGTCGCCGAAAGCCCCAACGGCTTCCGCCGCTGGATGATCGAATATGAATTGGAATCCCGCCCGAACAGCCCGCACGAATTGGGCGGCGTGCCGACCTATGTGCTGACCCGCGCTCTGTGGGAGAAGCATAAGGCCAACAAGAACGTCGGCATACGCCCCGCATTTGAGGACGTCGTCGAAGCCAACCAAGTCCTGCGCGCCCCGGCGAAAATAAGCGTATAAGGAGCCTGTCATGAGAGAAGTAGGAATCGTAGGCGTCGGGCATACGAAATTCGGGAAAACGGTCGTGCCGTTCATCGATATGTGCTGTGAAGCCGCCTTGGAAGCGATGGATGACGCGGGCGCGAAGACGGGCCGATGCAATCACATCGATCAGGTCTTCGTCGGCACGATGGGCGCGGGCATGGTGCAGCGCGTCTCGGGTACGGCGAGCGCCATCGTGGATACATTGAATATACGCCCCGCCATGGCGGAGACGGTCGAGAACGGCCCGGCCAGCGGCGGCTCGGCGATCAAATTGGGCTATATGGCCATCGCGTCGGGCGTCGCGGACTGCGTGCTCGTCATCGGCGGCGAGGCCATGCGCGAGGTGACGGGCTGGGAGGGGACGGATTTTGTCGCCACCATGCTCCACCCCGAAGCGGAATACCCCTACGGGCTGACCCTGCCCGCGTTCGCCGGCCTGTTCACGCGCCTGCGCATGGATACCTATGGCATGGACAGCAAGGATTTGTCCATCGTATCCGTCAAAAATCACGCCAACGCCTGCAAGAACCCCTGTGCGCATATCCAGCGCCCCGTGAGCTTGGAGCGCATCACAAACCCGGCCTATATCGCCGCCACGAACCCGCTGGTCGCCGATCCCCTGCGCCAGTTTGATATGTGTCCCGTCTCCGACGGTGCGGCGGCTCTGCTGCTTGTCGCCAAGGATAAGCAGGACGAATTCGGCTTCGGACACAAGCCCTTTATCCGCATCGCGGGCGTGGGCAGCGCGACGGACACGCATGTCGTCGCCAACCGCGCCATCCCGACCGATCTGCTGGCCGTGCGGCTCTCCGCCCAAAAGGCCTATAAGATGGCGGGCATCACGGCGGAGGACGTCGACGTCGCCGAGCTGCACGACGCGTTCCAGATCCTCGAAATCGCCGAGTCGGAAGAGACCGGCTTGTTCCCGGTGGGTACGGGCCACCTCGCCGCGCGCGAGGGCAGGACCGCGCTGACGGGCGACATGCCGATCAACACGAGCGGCGGTCTGAAGGCCAAGGGCCATCCCTTGGGTGCGACGGGCGTCTCACAAGTCGCGGAATTGGTGCGCCAATTGCGCGGTGAAGCGGGCGAGCGGCAGGTTCCGAACGCGAAGGTCGGCCTGTCCATCAACTTTGGCGGCTTCGGCAACAATGTCACCGCCACGGTCTTAAAAGCGGAATAGGGAGGGAAAACATGGAAATGTATCAATACACCTGCACAAAGTGCGGCAAGGTCCATCACCCGCGCTATATCGTCTGCCAGAACCCGGACTGCGACGGGCGCGAATTTGAGAAGGCTCCCTTGGGCGGCAAATGCAAACTCCTCACCTGGACGCGGGCCTACAATCTGCCCGAGGGCTTTGAAATGCCCTGGCTGAACTTCGGCATCGTCGAATTCCCGAACGGCGTGCGCGCCACGGGCCAAATCGGCTTCGACGAAGGCATAGAAAGCGGCATGGAGTTATACGCCACCACCGCCAAAGTCCGCGACAAGGTGATTAAGTACAAGGAGACTGTCCCGGAGTCTAAGTACGGGTTTGTGTTTACAAGGCTTTAATAATGTAGGGGCGCAATATATTGCGCCCTGTCAGAATACATGAAAGAAAGGCTAACCCATGCGAGAAGCGCAAGCGCGAAAAATCTGCACCAGGCTCCTGGCCTACTTGCAGCTCTATCCGGGGCGGGCGCGGGTACATTCCGTGTTCCCGCGCGCGCTGAACATAGAGGCGCGCTTCGGCATCTTTTCCGTCCTGCAGGGGGAGGGGGGGCTGCGCCCCTTTTCCTGCGAAACGGGTCCCCTGATGCCCTTTACCGAACTGCCCTGCAAGGCGGGCGAGGAACTGCGCATATTGGATAACTGTATAGAATTCCCCGCTTCCGACTGGGTGTTGCGCCTGAGCGGCGCGCAGGCGGTCGACCTGTCCGTGGACGCCATACTGCATTCCATCGTGCCGGTGGACCTGCCCCTGCGCATGCGCTATCTCTTGCGCGTCCTGACCGAACACGCCCAGTCCGAGGATATGACCCCGCTGGTTATAGCGGGCGCGGCGGATAATCCCTATACCACCCTGCTCCGCCCGCGGATAGAGGAACTCCGTGCCGCCGTGGACGAGCAGGATCTCCGCGCGGCGGCGGAGACGGCGGGCGCGATGAGCGGTTGCGGCATGGGCCTGACGCCCGCGTCGGACGATTTCCTCTGCGGCTATATGTCCGCCTATGCCGTGCTGTCCAAGGCGTTGGGGCGCAGGCGGGAGCGCGTGCTGCCCCTGACCCGCGCGATGGCGGGCGAGGCCGCCAAGCATACGAACGATCTGTCCGCGGCATTTTTGCTGCAGAGCGGCGAGGGCCTGATGGCGGAGCCCGTGTTCGCGCTGCTGCTGGCTCTGTTTTCGGATGCCCCCTATCAAAGCCTGACCATGCACGCGGCCCGCGTCGCCGCGCTGGGCGCCAGTTCGGGTACGGATATGCTGTCGGGGCTCTATCTGTCGATACGCCATCATTTGGGAGGGATTGAGATTGATTAAACACCAAATCAAGAAGAACAGCTATTTTGACTCCGTAAGCCTGATGATCCTGAGCCGCGAGCTGAAAAAACTGCCCGGCGTCAGCGAGGCCCTGGTCGGCATGGGTACGGAGTTGAATCTCGAAATCGCGCACAATGTCGGTCTCTTTACAGAGGAGCTTACGGGCATCGGCGCGAATGATTTTTTTGTTTCCGTACAGGCGGAGACGGAAGCGCAAGCCACAGCCGCCATCGCGGAAGCCGAAGTTTTATTAAATAAGAAAAACGAGAGCAAGGCGGCGCTCTATTTCCCGCCCACGCTGGATAAGGCCATCAGCTTGGACGCCAAGCTGAATATGGCGGTCATTTCCGTGCCGGGCGCGCACGCCGCGGATCTGGCGCAGAGTTGTATAGACCGCAATATCCACGTGATGCTCTTTTCGGATAACGTGACCGTGGAGGAGGAGCGCACCCTCAAAGAGAACGCCGCTGCCAAGGGTTTAATGGTGATGGGTCCCGACTGCGGCACGGCCATCGTCAACCATGTGCCGCTGGCCTTTGCCAACGTCGTCCGCGCGGGGGCGATCGGCGTCTGCGCCGCGTCCGGCACGGGCGCGCAGGAAGTCAGCTCCCTCATCGACCAATTGGGCGAGGGCGTCTCCCAGCTCTTGGGTACGGGCGGCCGCGATCTGAAGAAGGAGATAGGCGGCATTATGATGAAACAGGCCCTGGCCGCTATGGCGGAGGACGAGGCCACCCGCGTCATCCTGTTGGTCAGCAAACCTCCTGCGAAGGAGATCGCCGCGCAGATACTCGCACAGGCGAAAGACATAGGCAAGCCCTGCGTCGTCTGTTTTTTGGGCGGCGACAGAGCCGACGCGGAAGCACTGGGCCTCACGGCAGCCATATCCTTGGAAGACGCGGCGCATAAGGCCGTCGCCCTGTTGTGCGGGGAAACACCCGCCGACTTCACGGGCTTTGCCATGGGCGAAGACGCCGCAAACGCATTGGCGGCGCGGGAAGCGGCGCAGATGGCGCAGGGCCAGCGCTATGTGCGCGGCTTTTATACGGGCGGCACGCTCTGCGATGAGAGCATGAAACTATTGCTGCCCTCCCTCGGCCATATCTACAGCAATATCCCCCTCCAAGCGGCGGATAAATTGGCCGACGCCAAGGGGGGCGAGAGCCGAGAGCATACCTTCTTGGATTTCGGGGACGATGAGTTTACGGTCGGGCGTCCCCACCCGATGATAGACCCCTCCCTGCGCGCCGAGCGCGTGCGCAGGGAAGCGAACGATCCCGCTTGCGCCGTGCTGCTCTGCGATTGCGTCATAGGCTACGGTTCCCATCCCGATCCGGCGGCGGATCTGGCCGAAGCCATCGCGGCGGCAAAGGCTACGGCAAGTGCAGCGGGGCGTCACCTCGCCTGCATCTGCGCGGTCTGCGGCACGGAGGGCGACCCGCAGAGCCTTACGCGCACGCAGAAGACGCTGGAAAGCGCGGGCGCCATCGTGATGCCGAGCAACGCGCAGGCCGCGCGGCTGGCGTTATTGATCACAGAAAAGATAGGATAGGAGGTATCGGCAATGGAATTAAACGGACTGTTTCAAAGTGAACTGCATGTCGTCAATTTCGGCATTGAGGCCTTTTATCACGATTTATCGAGTCAGCGCGTACCCGCCCTGCACGTGGACTGGAAGCCCGTCGCGGGCGGCGATCAGGCGGCGGCCAAGAATTTGCGCAAACTCCAAAGCCCCGCGCTGTCGGCAAAGATACAGGAAGCGAATCAAGAAGCCTATCGTCGTATCCTCTCCGCGCAGCCCGCTCTCGTGGGCTTGGGTATCGCGGGGGACGTGATCCCCGGTATGACCAAGACCACCATACTCCACGCCGGTCCGCCCGTCACTTGGGCGCGTATGTGCGGCCCGATGCGCGGCGCGGTGATGGGTGGTTTGATCTTGGAGGGACTGGCAGCCGACCTGCAAGCGGCGGAAACACTCGCCGCATCGGGACAAATCAGCTTCGCCCCCTGTCATATGCACGACGCGGTCGGCCCCATGGCGGGCGTCGTGACGGCCAGCATGCCCGTCTGGATCGTGGAAAACAAAACGTTCGGCAACCGCGCCTATTGCACCCTGAATGAGGGATTGGGCAAGGTTCTGCGCTTCGGCGCCTGCGACGAGGAGGTGTTCACGCGCCTGCGCTGGATGCGCGCCGTCCTCTATCCCGTCCTGCAAGCGGCTCTTGCGCAAAAGGGAGAGATTGACCTCAAAACCATGATCGCCCAACTTTTACAAATGGGCGACGAGGCGCACAACCGCAATAAGGCGGGCACCTCCCTCCTCTTCCGCGAGCTGGCGCCCGCCATCTGCGCACTGCCCCTGCCGGAGCAGGATAAGGTCGACGCCCTCAACTTCCTGAACAACAACGACCATACTTTCCTCAACATCAGCATGCCCGCCTGCAAGGCGACCATGGACCCCATCTTCGACATCCCCTATTGCACGGTGCTGGCCACCATGTGCCGCAACGGCACGGACTTCGGCATACGCGTCGCGGGTCTCGGCAAGAACGCCTGGTTCGCGGCGACGGCGGAGCATGTGCAGGGTCTCTATTTTCCCGGCTACTCCGAAGCGGACGCCGCGCGTGACCTGGGCGATTCCAGCATCACCGAGACCGCGGGCATAGGCGGCTTCTGCATGGCCGCCGCCCCCGCCATCGTCCAGTTCGTAGGTGGTCAGGTCGCGGACGCGCTGAACTATACCCGCTCCATGTATGAAATCACGGTAGGCGAAGGGCAGGCCTTCCGCATTCCCGCCCTCGATTTCCGCGGTAACCCGGTCGGCATAGACCTCCTGAAAGTGATCGAAACGGGCATACGCCCTGTTATCAACACGGGCATCGCCCACAAAGACTATGGCGTAGGCCAGGTAGGCGCGGGCATAGTCCGCCCGCCAATGGAATGTTTCACCCAAGCCCTCGCCGCCTGCGCGGCGGGGTTCCACCCGTAGGAGCAAATAAATATTTGCCCCTCCCGGGATACCACGAACCCCATGGATGGCATGGCAACCCGTAGGGGGCGATTGCGAATCGCAAGCGTTTGTACGCAAACGCCTACCCCGCCCGAATACCGGGCAGCCGTAGGGGCGCGATATATCGCGCCCCTACGGAACCGAACCCGCACAACCGTAGGGACGGCCATTGATCGTCCGCCCGAACACCAGCAACCCGTACGGGCAAATAAACATTTGCCCTCCCCGAATACAATAAAACCGGAGGAACAAAAAATGAGCAACTGGTCCGACATCAAAATCTACGACCTCAGCATCCCCATCGGGATCAACACCCCCCCCTGGCCGACCTATGAGCCGCTGCAAATGAAATTCTTCAAGCGTCTCACCCCCAACGGCGCGAACGGCCAGCTGATGACCCACAGCAACCATGTGGGTACCCACCTCGACGGCCCCCTGCACTTTGACACCGCCGGGCGCGACGTCGCCGCGCTGGAACTGACCAAGCTCTGCCGCCCGGGCGTCGTGGTCGACCTCAGCGACTCCCCCGAGTGCCGCGACTGGGGCATCTATACCCCCGCCCATATCGAGGAGCGCGTCGAGGTGAAAGAGGGCGATATCCTGATCATCAACACGGGCTATCACAAGTACGGCTGGGACTCCCCCACGGCGGACGAGCGCCGCTATATGCTGCGTCATCCCGGCCCCTCCCTCGAATTCGTGCAGTGGGTGCGCGATAAAAAGATTGCGTGGATAGGCGTGGACTGCGGCAGCGCCGACCATCCGATGAACACGAAGATCCGCGACTGGGAGCCCATGGAAGCCGTCCAGTGCGACAAGGTGATGCGGGAGCGCTATGGCAAGACCCTGAACGAGATTTACCCCTGGCCGGAACACTATCAGGCCATGCACATCGAACTCTTCTGCAAACCCTATGAAGCCATCCACGCCGAATGCCTGGGCGGGCAGATCGACGAGCTGTCCAACAGGCGCGTCGTGATCGGCTGCTTCCCGTGGAAACTCGTTGACGGCGAGAGCTGCATTGCGCGTATTGTGGCGTTTGACGGATTCAGCAACGTATAATAAACTTCGGGAGGGCGCAATATATTGCGCCCCTACAAAGGGGGGATTCTGTGAAAAATTTCTTGTACCATAAACCCACCACCCTATCCGAAGCCCTATCCCTGCGCGCCCGATACGGCCAATCCGCCGTCCTGTTGGCGGGCGGCTCCGACGTGGTGATCCAGCTCCGCGAGCACCTGATCGCGCCCGAGGCCGTCATCGATATCAAGGGCATCGCCGAGCTGACGGGCGTCGTTTGGGACGAACACAATCTATGGATAGGCGCAAAGACGACCATGCGCGAATTGGCGGAACACCCCGAGGTTCTGCGCGCCTACCCCTTCCTGGCCGACGCCGCGTCTCGCGTGGGCAGCAAACAGTTGCGCAACCGCGCCACCTGCGTGGGGAACATCGTCAATGCGTCCCCGCTCTGCGACACAGGCACGCCGCTCTATGCGCTGGATGCCGTGGTGGTCACAAACGCCCGCGAAATCCCAATCTGTGAGTTCATCACCTTTGTGCGCCGCACAAGCTTAGCCGCAGACGAAATCGTCACGGGCATACGCGTCCCGCACCAAAATTGCAAGGGCGAATTCACCAAAATCTCGCGGCGCTCGGAGGTGGACCTCTCCACGGTCTGCGCCACGGTATTGCAGGCAGGGGATAGCTACCGCCTGTCCTTCGGCGCGGTGGCCCCGACGCCCCTGCGCCTGCGCGAAACGGAGGCCCTGTTAAACGGCAAACCCCTCACGGCGGCGCGCATAGAGCAGGCCGCGATAAGCGCGCGTGCGGAGGTCAAGCCCATCAGCGATATCCGCGCCAGCTTGGAGTACAGGCTGGATATGGTGGAGTTGATCACCCGCCGCTCCTTAACCAATCTTATGAACGGAGGTAGTGAAGCATGAAATACCAAATCCGCTTTACCCTCAACGGCGAGGAACAGGAACTCTATGTACCCGCGAACTATACCATGTTGCGTGTGTTGCGGGACGAACTGAACTTCATGGGCACGAAGGAGGGTTGCGGCGCGGGCGAATGCGGCGCCTGCACGGTGATCGCGGACGGCAGGCCCGTCAACGCCTGCATCGTGCTGGCTCCCGAAATGGACGGCATGAGCATCGAGACCGTCGAAGGTCTCGCCAAAGACGGGCGCCTGACCCCCTTGCAGGAAGCCTTCGTATCCCACGCCGCCCTGCAATGCGGCTTCTGCACGCCCGGTTTCCTGATGTCCGCGACAGCGCTCCTGCGCGAAAACCCGCACCCCGCGCGCGAAGAAATCATCCGCGCCATTTCCGGCAACCTTTGTCGGTGTACGGGGTATGTCCGAATAATCGAAGCCATCGAGGATGCAGCGAGAGACAATGGGCAGTAGCTTTCTGCACCAAATTTATGGCAATGTTCAATGCACAGCGCACAACGCGCAATGATTCTGCCTTACGTTAAATCAAAAGAAATGCGCAGCATTTTCACCATCATTGAACATTGCGCGCTGAACATTGTTGCATTGAACCGGTTGCCTACTGCCTATTGCCTAACCCCTAACAAGGAGGGAACACCCATGGATCAACTCAAACACATCGGCAAATCCTACACCCGCTCCGACGCCGTGAACAAGGTGACGGGCAGCGCGGAATATGTGGACGATATACGCCTGCCGCGCATGCTCTACGCGCAATGCGTGCGCAGTCCCCACGCGCACGCAAAGATACTCTCCGTCGACACGGCAGCCGCCTGGGCCATGCCCGGCGTGCGCGCGGTCATCACGGGCGAGGAATATCCCAACCGCGCGGGCCTGTATCTGGAGGATCGCTATTTTATGGCCAAGGCGGGGGACACGGCGAAATACCGGGGCGAAGCCGTCGCCGCCGTCGCCGCCGAGACACCGGAGATCGCGCAGGCCGCCTGCGCCGCCATACGCGTGGAATACGAAGTCCTGCCCGCCGTCACCAACGCGGTGGAAGGCATGAAAGCGGACGCGCCTGTTATCCACCCCGAACTGGGGAGCTACAAGGTCGCGCCCATCTTCTATCCCAAGCCCGGCACGAACATCTCGCACCACTATGTACTGCGCAAGGGCGATTTCGAGGTCGCGTCCTTCCAAGCCGACCGCGTGTTCACGCACAAATATTATATTCCCCATGTCCAGCATGTGCCGATGGAGCCGCACGGCTGCATCGCCCGCTACGACCCCGACGGCAAGCTGACGGTCTGGGCCAGCTGCCAGTCGCCCTATGCGGTGCGCCAGGCGCTGTCCGTTGCGTTTGGTCTGCCCCTGCATAAGATACGCGTCATCTCGCAGGCCGTGGGCGGCGGCTTCGGCGCCAAGGCGGGCACGACCCTCGAGGGCATCGTCATCCCATTGGCGCGCCAGTGCCAGGGCCGACCCGTCAAACTGGTCTATTCCCGCGAGGATGAATTCATCAACGCCTATGTGCGGCAGGGCATGCACGCCACGATCACGACCGCCATGCGCGCCGATGGCAAAATCCTCGGCGTGCACAACGAGTTTATCTGGGATGGCGGCGCGTACACCGAGTATGGCGTCAACATCACCAAGGCGGGCGGTTGGGGCAGCGCGGGGCCCTATGATATCGAAAATGTCTGGACGGATTCCTATTGCGTCTACACAAACCACCCCGTCGGCGGCCCCTACCGCGGCTTCGGCATGTGCGAAATCCACTTTGCGATCGAGCAGAACATAGACCAGATCGCGCACGAAATGGGGTTATCTGAGGTCGAAATCCGCCGTATCAACGCCCTGTGCCCCGGCGGGCACACGGGCATGGGCGAAAAGATGGACGTCGCGGGCTATGCGGAATGCCTGGAACAGGTCATCCGCGATATCGAATACGATGTGCCGAGTGTGCAGGTTTCGCCCACCAAGATACGCGCCAAGGGCATCGCGGGCGGCTGGAAATCGCCCAGTATGCCGACCAACGCGGGCAGTTCGGCCATATTGCGCATGAACGAGGACGGCACTTTCTTCTTGATGAGCAGCGGGCAGGAGCTGGGGCAGGGCGCGGCCACCGTGCTGCCGCAGATCGCGGCGGAGGTGCTCTCCGTACCCCCGCATATGATCGCCTTCGTCTCGGGCGACACCGATCACACGCCCTATGAGTGGCAGACCGTCGCCAGCCGCACGACCTATTGTGCGGGCAACGCCTGCAAATTGGCGGCGGAGAATCTGCGCGACAAGCTCCTGGACCTCGCGCAAATCAAAATGGGCGCGGTCAAGCGCGATTTGGAATTGTGCGACGGCTATATCGTCCACAAAATTTATCCCGAACGCCGCATCCCAATGAAGGATCTGGCGCTCGGTATCACCTTTGACGACGGCTCGGGCTATGGCGGCCCCGCCATCGGCGTAGGCACCTTCACGCTGGAAAACAACATCAACACCGATAAAAAAACGGGCGTCGCTACACACCACCCCGCCGCGTTCTGGACCATGGGCGCAAACGGCGTCGAGGTCGAGGTCGACACGGAGACGGGCCACATCAAAGTACTGAAAATGTGCTCCTGCTTCGACGCGGGCAAGGTCATCAACCCCGCGCTCTTCTGTGCGCAGAGCGAGGGGGCCATGGTGCAGGCCCTCGGCACCGCGCTCTTCGAGGAGCTGAAATTAAAGGATGGCAAGGTTCTAAACCCCAGTTTTGTGGATTACAAAATCCCCACGGCGGACGATATGCCCGAACTGATCCCCAAATTCGTTGAATACGCCGAACCGACCGGTCCCTACGGCGCGCGCGGCGCAGGCGAACCCCTCATGGTGCCCGGCGCCCCCGCCATCGCCAACGCCGTCTTCAACGCCATAGGCGTCCGCTTCACGAAAATGCCCATCACCCCGGAGGATGTGTTGAATGCATTGAAACCGTAGGGGCACGACTTATCGCGCTCGCCGAATACCGGCAACCCGTAGGGGCGAGACATGTCTCGCCCGCGCGCACCCAATCAACTCGTAGGGGGCGATTGCAAACGGCTCCGCAGGAGACGTTGCGCCCCGTCGAATACCGGCAACCTGTAGGGGCGGATAGCATCCGCCCGCATGAACCGCAGATATTGAAAAAGCAGGAGAAAGCGCAATGCGCGAATCAAGGAAAACAAAAACCTTATTTCGCAGTGTTTGTCGGTGGATGAATATTGTGCAAGGAGCAGGACTGTTTTTATCACTGCTTGTTTTGGCATCATGGGATTTTGTTCATGGCTTTGATCATATTATCAACATTCTATCGCGAATACTGTTTTGGGCATCGTTCATTGCCATGATCGTTTTTATAGTCTTTGCAAAGCGGGGAATTCATCGCAAAATATCTTTGCTAACCGGCATTCGCAATCTTTTGCTGTGGTGTACAGGAATATTTGCTCTTATAGGATTTGTAGAGGATAGCGGATGCAGAATATGTTACGAGAGTGTTTTTCGGCCCTTGTCTGAGATCCGCTACCGAGCAGGATTCCTTATTGGCGCAATAACTACAGCCCTGCTCATCGTTCTTGTCTATATTGCGCTGAAAGAAGAAATCCTGCGCAAAGAGGAAAAAGCCACACTTCAAAACCCATAAAAGGACGGATTCAAACATGCAACCCACCCTAAACCCCACCGCCGCTCCCTTCGCGGACCTGGCTCCATACATCGAGCACTCCCTGCTCAACCCCGACACCAAGCAGGGCACCATCCTCGCAGGCTGTGACGACGCCCTGCGCTATGGCTTCGCCAACGTCTGCGTCACGCCCTATTTCGTCAACCCTGCGGCGCAGCGCCTGTCCGGCAGCCGTGTATTGGTCTCCGCCCCCGTGGGCTTCCCCCACGGCGCGGCGAGTCTGCAAAGCAAATTGGCCGAAATACGCTGGTGCATCCAAAACGGCGCAAAGGAGCTCGACCTCGCGCTCAATATGGTCGCCGCCAAGAGCGGGCAATGGGATGCCGTCCACCGCGAACTCTGCGAGATGCTGGCCACGGCGAATGGCCGCGCGGTCTGCAAGGCCATCTATGAACAGGGTCTCTATTCCGAGGACGAAAAAAAGCGCGTGCTCGATGCCATCGAGCGCGCCCGCGCCCCCTTCCTGAAAATCAGCAACGCCCTCACAGGGAAGAAGGCCGACCCCGAGGACGTCCGCTTTGTCCGCGCCCAAATCGGCGCCCGCATCGGCATCAAAATCGACGGTGGCATCAAAACCGCCCAAACCATCCGCGACCTTCTGGCCGCAGGCGCGCAGCGCTTCGGCTGCTCGGCCAGCGTGGCGATTGTAACGGGGAAATAAGCGTCCCGTTCGGATTCGGGTCTGTACCGCATCGTGTTGCAGTGGTAGGGGCGCGATATATCGCGCCCTAAAGCTTTTTCCATATACTCCGGGATGGGTGCCGCGTCTCCTGCGGAGCCGCTTAATATCGCGCCCCTACAACAAATCACGGCGCATTTTTGGTATATTTTCTTAACGAAACCCCTTGCATTTTCATAATAATTCATATATAATTTACAATTATTCTGGGTATTGTGTTCCCTATTGCAGAAACGCTTGGCGAGAGAGCGGAGGAGAGCTATGCAAAAGTTGAAACAAATCGCAGCGGGCTTTTTGGTATTGGCCTTAGTTTTTGGCCTGTTCGGGTTCCCTGTGAACAAACGGGCGGAGGCGGCAACCATCACCGTCAGTGGGACGGTGCTTTGGATTGACGGGTATGTATATGTTACGGGCACCTTGGCAAACCCTCCCGCGGATAGACCGACACAAACGAACTGGCGGAATAATAGTCTCGCCCTGTTCCGAGATGGTGTGCTTTATACGGGTGCGGGTTCAACTCCTACGGTTACGACAGTAAATGCCAGCACTTGGAGCTTTACTTGGAGCAATCTTGATTCCGACTATACTTGGACTGTAGATCAAAGCACTGTTACGCGTTATAGCGGTTCTATCTCGGGAAACTCCGCAACGGGTTATTCCATCGTAAACATCGCAGAGCGCAATCTTGAAATGAATTATGAGATGAGACCGGACGGAAACGATACCTTTTTCATATTCGGCACCGCATCAAATGAACCCTATCAAGCCGCCATGCACGTGATATACTATGGTCCCGGGATCACATCGCAGATTGTATTTTGTTTAGAGCACAGAAACGCGCCGCCCTATCCCAATATCCCCCGGAACTATGCACCTATTGATCCGTATGTTTTTTATGGATCGGCTCCCTACAATCTAGATGAAGAAACCATCACCGAACTCATAACCGGTATAATTGTGATTTTGCAAAACGGCTATCCCAACATGGACGAAAACAACGTGCCGGTACCTGCGGTGAATTATGCCGGTGCCACCGGGCCGGCGCGATATGCGACGGCCGCCGCATTGCGTTGGTGGGTGCGTAGTATAGTGGGCCGTTCGCCCGGGACATATTACACACCCGGTAACCTTTATGATGATCTTGACGATATAGTTCCAAATACCAGGTTGCTCCGCCCCCGAGATGTCAATCTTGTCACTCCAAGAACAGCCGAGCAAAATGAATATCTATTTGAATGGGCTTTCGGGTTATACGAAAAAGCAGGGCGGCAGGAGCTTTTGCAGCACAAGGTCACATTGACCCCCGGAAACATGCATTTGGTAGAAGATATCGGAGGGGAATATTACGAAGGAACGGTGAACGTAGCCCTGACCAACTGCAACAGGGGCTATTATGTGAGCGACGCGAGTGTTGCCGCCATCAGAGCTTTGGGCGGTACGATCTCTCCCCTCGCTGGTTCCGGCAACGGAACCATCACCATCACCGTCCCTGCCGCCGCTGCGGTGGGATTGCGTTCCATAGAAATTGAAGTGTTCGGACGCGATACACGAGCATCTCAGAATTTTAACATCTATAAACCTGCTACCGCCACCAATGTGCAAACCGTTGGACATTTTATAGTGACTCCCCGTGAGGTCGCTGATGCGGAAGTGGAATTGGAATTTCCTGTTTCTCTCACGGTCAACAAATCCTGGTCGCCCAGCGTCCCGAGCGGCGCATCCGTCACCTTCCAGCTGACGAAGGGCGGCGTGGACGTGCCGGGTGAAACCGTCACGCTGACAGGCCCGTGGACCCACACTTGGACTGACCTCCCCTACGCCACCGACTACAGTGTCCGCGAGACGGCGTTCGCACCAAGCACCTATAATTCCGTCATAGGCTCAGTCACCGAAAGCCCGGCGGGCTCGGGCAATTTCGTGCTCAATGTGACGAACACCGAAAAAACCTGCTCCCTCACGGTCAATAAATCCTGGTCGCCCAGCGTCCCGAGCGGCGCATCCGTCACCTTCCAGCTGACCAAGGGCGGCGTGGACGTGCCGGGTGAAACCGTCACGCTGACAGGCCCGTGGACCCACACTTGGACTGACCTCCCCTACGCCACCGACTACAGTGTCCGCGAGACGGCGTT
>WREI01000030.1 GCA_009779405.1 Clostridiales bacterium | reverse complement strand
CTTGACCTTGACGCCGAGGGACCGGATTGCGGTGACCGGATCGCCGAGGAGATCGCCGCGAGAGCAGTCGCAGAGCAGCAGCATGTGCCGGATCGATTCAACGCCCGTGATCGACATATCGTGCGGGCCGAAGCCTGTGGATGCGCCCGGTTCAATGACTTCACCGCAATCCGGGCAGACGACGGAGGCTTCGAAGCCTTCGGTCTGGCAGTCGGTGGCGATGACTTCGGTGCTCGGATCCAACGCAGGATTCGGGTGCGTGCAGACTTCCTGGCGCACGAAGGGTATGGAACCCAAGCCATAGGTGTGGCCCGCATCAACGTAGCCGGGCAAACCGCCAAGCTTCGATATCTTCTCCTTATTGTACTGCGTTTCATACAGGTCTGCAGGATACATGAGGTTTCCAGTGGTGTTCAGGAAAGTTCTGTTTCCGTTGGAATCTGGCGCGCCCAGCGCGGAGACGGGCATGGTGATTTCAAACTCGCCAAACTCGTCGCATATCCACGGGCTGGTCGGAACGTTCTCGAAGTCTATTGGCGTTCCGCTGAGGGCGGAAGTGCCGTTGGCGCGGGATTCCAGGATGTTCTGGCTTTGACCCAAATACTCCAAGGGAACGCACATGCCATAGAGCAGCGCGTAGACACCCGTCCACATGAGACCCGCATCCACCGCATCATCCAGTGCTTCGCTGTAGATGCAGCCCGTTATGGTCGCCTCCGTCGCACCCAAGGCATAGGGCTTGGTGTATACGGCCTGTCCGTTCGTGTTCACGATGACGTCGCCGAAGGTATCGCCCACAGGGTCGAGAGTGGCGTCGTGATAGGTGAGGGTGACGCGCTTGTTCGAAACGAGGATGCCGAACGAGTTATCCATCCAATGGAAGCCATTGCCGCCCGTGCCTGGATAGGGCTGGTTGCCATTCGCCGTGCTGGAGTTAACGAAGCGAACACCGAGACGATAGCGGCCTGCCGGGATGTTGGTGGCGGTCGTGTTGAAGCTGCCACCGCTGTTGGTTGACACGCCGTTCGCCTGCGTTCCAATCATGGAAACCTGGAAGACATCCGAGGCGACTTCTCCCGTTGCAGAGAAGGCCTGATCCAAGCGGGTAAGTCCGCTTACCCCTGACGTTCCCATATCAACAATCGCACCGGTAATCGGGTTTTGACCCTGTCCCGTCCAGCCGAAATGCGCTTCCACGCGGTATATCGTTGTACCCGGATTGTCGATATTCTGCAGGTAGATGGGGAAAGCAAATGTGTTTCCATAAATACCCAGCAAGCCCTGCGCCACAGTACGAACCTCCAAGTATTTCGAGGTTTCCTCATCTCTGATCTGGAAGTAGAGGGTGTTGCCCTTGCTGAATGTCTTGTTGGCAACGCTGTTCTCGGCTATGCTGGTGGCTGCGTCGTTAGTCAGCATAACGGGCTTGTCGGGGAAGACGATGAAATCCTCGTCGCCCATCGGCAGAATGGGATCTGGTCCCTTGATGAGCGGCGCACCCACGCGCACGCCCCAGGGGAGGTAATAATCCGTGCCATCCACATCGACATGCACATAGCCTTCATAGAGGGCGCGCTCTGCGTCTTCATCGATTTCGAGTTGCAACGTGAAGGTGCCGTCATAGTTATCCACAAGCAACGGCGTGACGTTGCCCGCCCATGCCTCGGAGTACCGGGTGTGCATCTCGGGTACCAGCTCCACATCGTAGCTGCCCCAAAGTCCGTTGATTTCCGCCAGCAGCGCGGGGGTCGTTGCGCCCGCGGCCTGCTCATGGAAGCTGAAGCTCGCCATCATGTTGTTAACGAACACGGGTGTTTGCGCCGTCGTCACCATGGTATTGCTGACGCGGATGGTGTTATCGGCTTCCACGGCGGCAATGGGGTTGACGAAGCCCGCGCCCTGCTCCCAAACCGAAATCGCAGTCCCGGGATTGCCGTTGGGCGCCGGCAGGATGTGCGGTATCAGCTCGAAGGGGTTCGCCGTGTTCATCAGGCGGGCTTTGAGTTCCGCGCAGCTCGCGTCCGGGTACGCCTGCTTGACGAGCGCGTATACACCCGTGATGCATGGGGCGGACATGGAGGTGCCGCTCATCAGGCGATAGATGGGCTGGGCGCTTGCACCGCTGCCCAAGAACGAGGTGGAATAGATCTGATAGCCTGGCGCAATGATGTCCGGCTTCATGTCGCCCGTTTCCTTCACGGGGCCGAGGGAGGAGAAAGAGGTGGGGGAATTCGGATAGGGAATCTTGGTTCTGGCGGAACTGATGCCCGAAATTTCGCTACCCTGCGCATAGGCGGAGAAGAAGTTTACCCATGACGAAACCGGCGTGGAGAAGAGGGGCAACTCTGCGACTGTTGTATCGGCGGAAATATTCATATTGCCGACAAATTCCTCGTCACGGTTGATAATCAGCACGGCCGCCGCGCCCGTGCGGAGACCCTGAGCCTTATAATCCGTGAAGTTGATGCCGCGGCCTACGACCAGCACCTTGCCCGCCAGCGACCCGGCGGGGATGCCTTGCAGATAGGCCAGCGTCGTGGGTTCCGTGCCCGACAGGGGACGCGCGTTCAGCGCGACAAAGAAATCCATGCCGTCAAAGAAATCAAGGGTTATAAGGGGCGAGATAACCTGATCCAAATTCTCGGAGCGAACCAAAATGGAATCCGACCCCAAAGTGAGATCATAGCCCCAAGTGGGCGTGCCGCCCCATTCGCTGGCTGCTACGCTCAAGGCCAAGGTTGCCGCAGAGCTGGGGCTGCCAAGGGTATAGGGGATGCGGTATTTGTTGTTGCCCTTATCGCCGTTGTTTCCGGCAGAGACGACGAACATGGTGCCGCTCAGCGCGGCGTTGCTCATGGAATAGCCGGCCGCGTCATATGCGGTATTCGACGGGGTTCCCCAGGAGCAGTTGACGACATCGCACTTGGGGATGCCGCGGCTCGCGTTGCCGGCCGCCATGTCATTGACCGCATTCGTGGTAGCCCCTAATCCGCCGGTGGAAGTGCCGACAGAGGCGAAATACAGATCCACACCCGGCGCGATGCCGAGGGACTCTTTGCCCTGGCTGGCAATGGTGCCGGAGGTGTGCATGCCGTGGTCGCCGGAATCGGTCTGGGTGCCCCCCGGCGAGGTCGGGCCCATATTTGTACTGGTGGTGGCATAATTGTAACCACCCTTGTACGCGCCTACAATGTCCGGGTGGGTGATCAAAATACTGGAGTCGATGACGCCGACCTTGACGCCCCTGCCGTCTATGCCCTGCGAATGGAGATAATCCAAATCAAACAGCTCGCGGGCGCCCCCGTTGCCCGGGGTTTCATAAAAGGGGTCGGGAATATAGGTGTCATAGTCAGTCAATTCATATACCGGCTCTTCCTGTACGCAGAACACGCCCGGCCATGTGGCAATCTCTTTCAACAGGCTTGGCGTTGCAATGAGACAGAAGCCGGAGAAAACATAACTGTGCTCACCCGTGATCTCCTGCAGGCGGGGGTCGTTCAAGTTGCGGAGACTCTGCCTGGTGGTGACCGCATCTGCCTTTGCCATGTCATAAACCTTGTCCTGCACATCTATTTTCTTATAGTATTCGTTCAGGACTTCAGGCAGCTCCGTCAGCCAAACAATGGCCTCTATCATCTCTTCATCGTTGTGCTTTTCCGTGAACTGCAGACCCACGGGGTGGGCAATGTTGTAGGACACGTCGAGGACATAGGCTTCCTCATCGGTGAGGGTCGGCATGTCCATCTCCGGGCCGTCCGCACTGTTTTTCTGTGCGAAGAAATCATAGACGCTTATCGCATTGTTGGGCATGCGATCCATGCTCGCGCGCAGTGCGTCCATATCCACGCGCATAGCGGGGGAGAATTCTCCCGGTTCCTCCGTGTCAAAATCCTCAGCAGCCAGCGCGGGCATAAATGCCGTGCATACCATGGTCAAAATGAGAAGGATTGACAGGATCATCTTCAGTTTTTTCATAATTTTTCCCTCCATAAGAATGAGATATATACATTTCCCTTATAAACGATTGAAATGTAAAAGTCAATAGTTTACGAAAAATTTATAAATAATTTTTGTACAAATCGTGAATCGGGGATGAATGGCAGGTGTACGGGAAGTGAAGCGGATGTGAACGGGGCGCCATCACGCCGTACAAATTTTACATAAAATATTTTCCAAATACCCCTTGACAAAGCATATAATGTATGGCATAGTATAAGGCGAAAGGGGGTATTGCCCATGGATATGCAGATGCGGAGGGGCTTGCTCGAGGCCTGCGTGCTGGCGGTACTGCACCGGGGAGATTCCTACGGATACCAGATCGTCAAAGATACCAAACCGGGTTTGGAAATTTCCGAATCCACCCTGTACCCGATACTCAAACGCTTAGAGGTGGCCGGATGCCTGAACGTGTATTCCGCCGAACAGAACGGGCGCCTGCGGAAATATTACCGCATTACGGGCGAGGGTAAGGAGAAATGCAGATCCTTCTTAGAAGATTGGAAGGAAGTGACCACGGTGTATGATTTCATCAAAAAAGAGGTGCAGGGACATGCGTAAGTATCAATTTTTACAGGAGCTGCGGGAGGGGCTGTCCGCCTTGCAGGAGAGTGAAAAGCTGGCTGCCTGTTCGTTCTATTCGGAACTGATTGACGACCGCATGGACGAGGGTATGACAGAGGAGGAGGCCGTCGCCGATATGGGAGATATCGCGGTTTTGGCGGCACAGGTATTGGCGGAGGGGACGCCGGAGAGCGCGGAGAGCGCGGAAGATGTTGCGCCCGTGGCCGTGGTCGCAGAAACGGCGGCGGTGGAGGAAAAGCCGCGCAAGGGTATGCCGCAGTGGTTGTTGTGGACCTTAATCATCGTCGGGTTCCCCGTATGGTTCTCGCTGCTGATGGCGCTGCTGTCGGTTGCGTTCTCGCTGCTGGTCTCGCTGTGGTCCGTGGTGATCTCGCTCGTTGCGGTGGCGTTCGCGCTGCCGATCGCGGGAGCGGCGGCGTTGCTGGCCACGCCGCAGTACGGACTGGCCGCTGCCGGTGCGGGGATTTGCACCATCGGTTTGGGTTTGCTGGCGATCGTCGGCGTGGTTTACTTGGTGATATATGCCGCGAAGGCGACGGCATGGATGTTTCGGGCGATCCCGAACGCAATGATAAAAAGGGAGGAAAAAAATAAGTGAAACTGTTTATTCAAATCGTATTGATCGTCGCGGGCGTGCTGGTCGTGCTCGGCGGCATACTGGTCGGCGTCGCGATCCTGCGCGGCGGGGAGTTCTGGCGCACCTGGCAATACAGCGAGGACGCCATTCCGTTTACCAAGCAGTTTGACGCGGCAAACGTGCGCAACATCACCGTTGACACGAGCAGCCATGCCATCGAGATCGTGCTTGCGGCGGACGACAAGATCACCGTCACGGGGCAGGACGACCCGCGCAGATATTACACGGTGGAGGTCGTCGGCGATACACTGCGCATCGTCAACCGCTCCCGCTCCCGGAACGGGTTCGTCAGTCTCTTCAACTGGAGCTGGGGAACCGGGGTGCTCAGGGTCGCGCTGCCCGCGGATATGCTATTGGGCAATGTGAACCTCAATTCTACGAGCGGCGGCATACGCTGGGAGAGCTACCCCGCGAACATGGAGAACTGCACGGTGGATAATACCAGCGGGGGCATACACCTGCACGATCTGGTCGTCAGCGGCACCCTGCAGGTGGAGAACACGAGCGGCCAGATTTCGCTGCAACGCTGCCACGCGGAGCTGGGCATACGCGTCGACAACACCAGCGGCAGCATCACGATCTTCTCCTGCACAACGAACGGCGACCTGCGCGCGGAGAGCACCAGCGGCAGGATCAGCGTGGAGCAGAGCAGGGCGGTCGAGATGCGCATCGACAATACGAGCGGCAGAATCGAACTGCGCGGCGTTATCTTCACGACACTGCGCTGCGACAACACCAGCGGCTCGATTGCGGCGGCACTGCCCGCAGGGGAATACCGCGTGAAGATGAGCAGCGTCACCGGCTCGAAGAGCAGCGCGTTCGGGAATATCGAAAACGCAGAGAAGAGCATACATATGCAGACCGTGAGCGGGAGCATACGGATTACGCAGGAGTAGTTCTATTGACCTCCGTCACATCATCATCCAGTACGACGGGGATGCAGAGCGTGCCGCGGCCCGCGCGGGATTCCAATTTCACATGTTCGGTATTCAGCACTGTCTTGCCACCGTGGCGTTGGATTACTTCCATATCATAGGGAACGGTTACGGCGGCGGCGTGGGCGATTTTGGTCCCGTTGCCGCCGTTTTTCTTGAATTCAAAGCAGCGCAGACCCTTGCCGCCCCGGCCCTGGGTCTCGAAGTCGAAGAGGAAACTGCGCTTGCCATAGCCTTTATCGGTGAGGAGCAATAGTTCGCCCTCGTCGCCGACCCGCGCCATATGGCAGACCCTATCGTGCTCTTCCAACTTGATGCCGCGCACACCGCCCGCGCCGCGGCCCTGGGCGGGTACGGAATCGGGCGCGAAGCGTATCGCCTGGCCGCGCTCGGTGACCAATAATATATCCTCGCCCGTGGCCTTTTGCGCGGCGATCAGGCGGTCGCCCTCTTTCAATCCGAAGACGACCGTGCGCTTGGCGCGGACGCAGAGCTCGTTGCCCGTGACGCGCTTGATGTTCCCCTCCGCCGTGCAGAAGAAGTAGTCCCCTCCCCCGTTCTCGGCGAAGGCGGCGATGATCTTTTCCTTATCCGCAAATTCCACCAGCGAGGTCATGTTGATGGCTGTCGCCTTGGGCTTGCCTGTATCGGGTATCTCCCCCGCCTTCAGCGCGAGCATCTCGCCCGTATCGGTGATAAAGCGGAGCGTGACGTTGCTCTGCGTATGGAAGACTTCTATGGGGCCATCCTCCTCGGCCTGTTCGGGTTTATATTGCGTGGCGGAGCTTTTGCGGATTTTATGCCCGGCGCAGAGCGTAACCACGACATCCTCCACAATTTCCTGCTCTTTGACCTCCTCGACAGGGCTCAGTTCCGCCTGCAAGAGTACGGTCTGGCGGGGCTGCGGGAACATATCGCGGATCTCGGTCAGTTCCTTTTGGATGAGGTTCAGGAGCTTCTTTTCGGAGCCCAGTATGCCCTGCAAATACAGAATTTTCGCCTTGATCTCCTTGTATTCGCGCTCGATGCTCAGGAGTTCGAGACTGGTCAGTCTTTGCAGGCGCAGATCCAGTATGGCCTGGGCCTGTATCTCGGTGAGCTTGAAGCGAGCCATTAAATTCATGCGCGCTTCCTTGGGCGACTTGCTGGCGCGGATGATGCGGATCACCTCGTCCACATTGTCCACCGCGACCATGAGACCCTCCAGGATATGCTCGCGCTTTTTGGCGTTGTCCAACTCGAACTTGGTACGCCTTGTGACGACCTCCTTTTGGAAGGCTATATAATAGGAAAGTATCTCTTTCAGCGAAAGCTGCTGGGGGCGTCCGTCGGCGATCGCGATAAAGTTGCAGCCGAATGTGCACTGGAGGTCTGTATATTTATAGAGCAACTGCAAGATTTTCTCCGCGCTGACATCCTTTTTGACCTCGACGACCGCGCGCATACCGTTGCGGTCGCTCTCGTCGCGTATGTCCGAGATGCCCAGAAACTGCGCCCT
The DNA here is from genome assembly GCA_009779405.1 of Clostridiales bacterium. Classification (GTDB taxonomy): domain Bacteria; phylum Bacillota; class Clostridia; order Christensenellales; family CAG-138; genus WRCT01. Next base: position 20,202 of record WREI01000030.1, on the reverse strand, counting down.
CTTCTCCTGCGAGACGGCGAGGATGTTTTCCAACAGGCGGGCTTTGTTCACCTGATAGGGCAGCTCGGTAATGACGATGAGGGTTTTGCCGTTCTTCTGCGGCTCCAAATGCGTCTTGGCGCGCATGGTGAGCTTGCCGCGGCCCGTGGCATAGGCCTTTTCGATCTCCTCGGAAGCGAGGATATAGCCGCCCGTGGGGAAGTCGGGCGCGGGCATGATCTTCATTAAATCCTGCAAGGATATATTCGGCTTCAACATCTGCGCGATGACGGCGTTGATTGCTTCGGCGGGGTTGTGCGGGGGGATGTTCGTGGCCAGACCGACGGCGATGCCGCTGGCGCCGTTGACGAGGAGATTGGGGAAGCGCCCGGGCAGCAGTTCCGGCTCTTTGATCGTGTCGTCGAAATTCCATACGAAGGGGACGGTATCGCTCTCCAGATCGCGCAGGATCTGCATGGCGGCGGGGGTCATACGCGCCTCGGTATAGCGCATGGCGGCGGCGGAGTCGCCGTCTATGCTGCCGAAATTGCCGTGGCCGTCGACCAGGGTCGCGCCCATGTTGAAGGGCTGGGCCATACGCACCATCGCGTCATACACGGAGGAGTCGCCGTGGGGGTGGTATTTGCCCAAGCAGTCGCCGACGATGCGCGCACTCTTGCGATGGGGCTTGTCGGGCGAGAGGCCCAGATCCAGCATGGAATAGAGGATGCGCCGCTGCACAGGCTTCAGACCGTCCTCCACGCGCGGCAGGGCGCGCTCGAGGATAACATGCTCGGCATAGGGCATCATGGAGGCGTGCATCACCTCCTCCATGCCTCGGAGTATGATGGTTTCTTCCGGTTTGATTGGGTCGGTTTTTTTGGCCATGGTTGTCTCCCGTTTGATGGTTTTGCAGTTGTAACCGGAAAATTCTTGTTTTTATGCGAGTTTTCCGGTTATAACCTGATAAACTTTCGTTTTTTGATTGGTTTTACGGTTGTAATCCGTATAAGTTGCACGACAAAGCAATCCATGCTGCCGTCTCCCAACCTATACCTTTTTTATCCGCTCAAACAAGGTATCATGCCGGTTAAAGTCGGCGTATTCGAAGATGTATTCCTTGCGGCTTTGCACTTTGTCGCCCATGAGTACGGAGACGAGATGCTCTACCTCCGCGGCGTCCTCGATGGTGACGCGGGTCAGGCGGCGCTGGGCGGGATCCATCGTCGTTTCCCAGAGTTGGTCCGCGCTCATTTCGCCCAGGCCCTTGAAGCGTTGCAGGGAATAGTTCTTTTTGCCGCCCTTGAGGGCTGTTTGCAGGGCTTTGTCGTCATAACAATAGAGCGGGGCGGAGCTCGGATACGTCACTTTATAGAGCGGAGCCATGCCGATATACACATGCCCCTCGGAGATGAGGGGGCGCATATATCTATAGAAGAAGGTGAGGAGTATGGCGCGGATATGCGCGCCGTCCTGGTCGGCGTCGGACAGGATGACGACCTTGTTGTAGCGCAGGCTCCTGAGGTCGAAGTCCTCGCCTATGCCCGCACCCAGCGCCGTGATGACGGAGCGGAATTCCTCGTTTTGCAGCACCTGCTCCAGCCGCTTTTTTTCGACATTCAGGGGTTTGCCGCGCAGGGGGAGTATGGCCTGGAAGCGGCGGTCGCGGCCCTGCTTGGCCGAGCCGCCCGCGCTGTCGCCCTCGACGATAAAGAGCTCGTTTACGCTCGTGTCTCGGCCCGTGCAGCTGGACAGCTTGCCCACCAGCGGCGCGGATTCTAACTTATTCTTGGCGCGCGCGGTCTCCTTGGCCTTGCGCGTCTGTTCGCGCACGCGGGCGGCCTTGACGGCCTTCTCGGCGATGCGGTTTGCGGTGTCTGTGTTGCGCAGATCCTCCCAATAGGGCGTGAGCGCCTGCGTAACGACGGCTTCGACAGCGGGCTTGGCCTCGGTGTTGCCCAATTTGCCCTTGGTCTGGCCCTCGAACTGCACGTTGCGCATTTTCAGCGAGAGCACGCAGGTCAGCCCCTCGCGGAAGTCCTCGCCCGCCAACTGCGGATCCTTATCTTTCAGCACGCCCGCGCGGCGGCAATACTCGTTCATCACGCGGGTCAGGGCCGTGCGGAAGCCCGTCTCGTGCGTGCCGCCGTCCGCCGTGGGGATATTGTTGACATAGGAAAAGAGGTTGTCCGCATAGCCGTCGTTGTGCTGCATCGCAAACTCGACCAATATATCGCCGTAACTGCCCGAGAGGTGGACGGGCGGGTCGTATATGCTGTTGTTTTCCTTGTTTAAATATTTTACAAAATCGGATATCCCGCCCGCGAAGCGGTATTCCGCGCGCTTCATCTCACTCCCGCGCTTATCTTCTATCACCATGCGCACGCCGCGGTTCAGATAGGCCAGCTCGCGCAGGCGCTTCTGCACGGTGTCGAAGGACATCTGGATGGTTTCAAAGACGCGGTCATCGGGCAGGAATTGGACAACGGTCCCCTGGCGCCCGCGTGTCCGTCCCAACTCTGTCAGCGGCATTCTGGGCTTGCCCGAGTGGAGCTTGCCGTCCGCGCCCTCGGCGCTCTCGAACTCCTGCCTGTATAAACGATTGTCCACACAGACCTCGACCGTCACCCAGCGGGACAGCGCGTTGACCACGCTGGCGCCGACGCCGTGCAGACCGCCGGAATAGCCATAGGCATCGTTGCCGAACTTACCGCCCGCGTGTAACTGCGTGAACACGACCTCGACACCCGAGACGCCGAGCTTCTCGTGGATGCCGACGGGTATGCCGCGCCCGTTGTCCGTGACGGTCACGGAATTGTCGCGGTGCAGGGTGACGGTGATCTCGTTCGCGAAGCCGTTGGCGGCCTCATCGATGGCGTTGTCCACGATCTCCCAAAGCAGGTGGTGCAGACCCCGCGGGCCTATAGAGCCGATATACATGGCCGGGCGGGCGCGCACCGCGTCCAGCCCCTCCATGACTGTGATATTGGAAACGGAATATTCCAAGTGTTCCTCCCATACGGATTGTTTATCTGCCGTATTATACCACAAGATATAGTGCGCTTATTGCTAAACTGTGACGAATTTACGGAATGTTAAAGGTGGGAGGTTAGGCAGTAGGCAGTGGGCAGTAGGGGTACTATATCGAACAAAACAGTTGGAGGGAATGCATCAATGTGCAACGCGCAATGCACAATGAAGGTTGAGATGCCTGTGGCATCTCTTTGACTAAAAAGATACTACACAATCAATAGAGAAACGCCTTAGCGTTTCCACCTATATTGAACATTGCGCGTTGAGCATTGTACATTGCAAGGCCGTAACGGTTGTAGCGGTTGTCACGGTATATAGCTATTCCCCGTGGCCTAAACACTCCCCCGCACCCTTTGTATGACCGCCGTGTAGCGGGGCGCGTTGTAGACGACGGGGACGGGATAGATGGGGTTGGCTTCCTTGGCGGCCCAGGCCACCATTTGCGGGATGTCGGCGTCGAGGATAAAATCGAAGCCAGTTGGGATATTCATATCCGCGTTGAATTGGCGGACGGCGGCGATAAAGGCTTTGGCGTTGGCTTCGTCGCTTTCGTTTGTGGCTACACCGGCTATGCGGGCGAGTTTGGCGAGCTTTTTGTATACCTTGGCGCCGTAGTCTTCCAGCACGATGGGGAGGATGACGGCGTTGGCGAGACCGTGGGGGGTGTTGTACAGGCCGCCGAGCGTGTGCGCGATGGCGTGCACGTTGCCCACGCCCGCGCGGGTGAACGCGAAGCCCGCCTTATAGGAGGCCAGCAACATCTGCGCGCGCGCGTCGAGGTCGCCGCCGTTGGCATAGGCACGGGGCAGATATTTGAAAATCATTTCGACCGCTTCCTCGGCGAAGCGTATGCTTTCCCTTGTGTTATAGGTCCAGCAGAGATAGGCCTCGACCGCGTGGGTCAGGGCATCCATGCCTGTGGCGGCGGTGATAGAGGGCGGCAGGCCCACGGTCAGTTCGGGATCGAGCACGGCGTGGCGCGGGATCAGCGCGAGATCCATGATGGCATATTTGTGGTGGGTGTCGGTGTCTGTGATCAGCGCGGCGATGGTCGTCTCGCTGCCCGTACCCGCCGTGGTGGGGACGGCGATAAAGGGCGGCAGCTTATGCAGCACGCGCAGGAGCCCGCCGAGTTTTTGCACGCTCTTGCGCGGGCGCACGATGTGCGCGGCGGCGGCCTTGGCCGCGTCCATCGCCGAACCGCCGCCTATGGCGATAAATCCATCGCAGGCGTTTTCCTTATAGAGCGCATAAATCTCGTTGACCGTGTTCACCGAGGGGTTGGGCTCCACCCGGTCGAACAGGGCGTGGGGGATGTTCTGCTCCTCGAGCAAGCGCAGTATCTGCGGCGCGACGCCCGCCCGCATCAGGCCGGGGTCGGTGACCACCATGGGCCTGGCGGCGCCCAGCGCGGCGAGGAGTTCGGGGATGCGGCCGATGGCACCCGCGCCCTCCGTGATCTTTGCCTTGCGCCAGGGCAATAGGCGCGCGCCGATGTTGAAGACGGCTTGGAAAGTGCGGTAGTAGGCTGTTTTTAGGTTGGACATAGTTTATACCCTCCTGATTTGTTGGAATTCGTGGGTGGCGATATTCGTAATGTACCACAAAAACTGTCGGAATGCTATACAAAATCTTGTACATCCCGTATAATTCATCTATGGTTGCAGAACGGTATAAACATAATCTCGGCGCCTTTACGGAGAGTGAGCTGGAGGTTGTTGCGGGGAGCTCCGTTTGCGTCGTCGGCTGCGGCGGGCTGGGGGGCTATGTTTGCCATGCGCTGGCGCGTTTTGGCGTGGGACGCTTGACGCTTGTGGACGGGGACAGCTATTGCGAGAGCAATCTGAACCGTCAATTGTTTGCGCGCACGGATACATTGGGGCGGAATAAGGCGGAGGTTTGCGCAGAGGAGTTGTATCGAATCAACCCCGATGTTTCGGTGGCGGCTGTTGGTGAATTTCTGACAGATGCGAATGCGGCGTGGATATTGGCCGGGCATGATTTGGTGGTGGATTGTTTGGACAGTTTTGCGGATAGGATTTTGCTGGAAGCGTGTTGCGAGTGCTTGGGGTTGCCCTTTGTGCATGGCGCGATAAGCGGGTTTTTCGGGCATGTGGCGCTGGTTTTTCCGGGGGACGGGGTGATGCGGAAGCTGTATGGCGGGCGAAAAGCGGCGGAACAGCAAAGCTCGCCCGTGTTTTCGGTGCAAGCTGTGGCCGCCTTGCAGTGTGGGGAAGCTGTTAAATATTTAGCCGGACGCGCTTGCCATTTGCGGGGGAAGATTCTGCATTTGAATTTGGAGGATTTAGAGCTTTTGGTGTTGGGGGTGTAGTATTTCGTTGCGTTTGACATTTCCTCGTCCTCGGCATATACTGAAAGCAATCTTTGGAATGCTTCTGTGAGGTAGGTATGGGCAAGAAGAAATATAAGAAAAAGACGCTTGGGGATAAGATCGGGGACGTTTTCAAGCGGATTCGGAAGGGTTTTGACTGGCGCGTGGCTATGATTTTGCTTGTGGCGGCGCTGCTCTTTGTGGGGTTGGATATTTACGCGAATCGGCCCGCGGCCAAGCGCAACCCCAACCGCGACGACGCGATGCAGGTTTATTTCACCCATGTCGGGCGCGCGCTCAGTTCCAACCGCATGCTGTACCGGAATGAGCCTTTGCCCGTGAACCACGCCTATGACGGGGTGGAGCACAAGATGATGGAATATGAGAGCGTGCGCGTGACCGCCGTGTTGGAGGAAGCCGATGTCAGGCAGAACCCGGATGTGGAGAATGTCTGGACGGGGACCCAACTGCTCCGGGGAACGGTGCTCACCGGGCGGCACAAGGGGCGCAGTTTTGATTTTGTCAACCCCATGAGCAAGATGTTTTCCAAATATTCGACCGCGGGGACGCGACTGCTCTGCCTGATCAGCACGGACTACAACCGGAGCGGCCCGGACGGGCGGCCCGAAGTGCGCGTGGAGATCATGAACTATGACCGCTCCATCTACCTCTATATCTTTGTAGGGCTGTTTTTGCTGGTGACCTGTCTCATTGGCGGCAAAGTGGGCGCGCGCTCCGTGATCGGACTCATCGTTACCATCGCCTTTATCCTGCGCATACTGGTGCCGCTGCTCACCAAGCGCGGTTGGGAGCCCGTCGCCTCGACGGTGCTGATGTGTATCTATACGACCATCGTCAGTTTTGTGCTGTTGGACGGCGTGCAGAAAAAGGCGATGTCGGCCACGGTCGGTACCCTGGCGGGCGTGTTTTTCGCGGCGCTGCTCGCCTATATCGCCGGGAAGCTCTGCCATATCGACGGCCTGCAATACAACATGAGCGAGACGGATACTTTGGTGCAGGCGCAGTATCAGGGCATACCCATCATCCTGCGCGGGCTCTTTGTCTCGGGCATTATGATCTCGGCGCTCGGCGCGGTGAACGACGTGGGCATGACCATCGCTTCCTCGATTCACGAACTGCGCGCGGTGAATCGCGGACTGACTTGGAAGCAGCTCTTCCGCTCCGGCATGAACATCGGGCGGGACGCGATTGCCACGATGACCAATACCCTCATTCTGGCCTTTACGGGCGGCGCGCTGGTGCATTTTGTGCTAATCCAAATCTACCAATGGCCCTTTGCTTCCATCATCAACAACGACTTTATTGTGGGCGAGCTGATCAGCGGACTCGCGGGGAGCATAGGCATCATTATGGCCGTACCCTTTACCGCCATCGTCGCCGCGCTGTTGACCGCGGGCGGGAAAGCGGCGCCGCAGAAGGGCGCGCACAAGCCACCCGCCCGCAAAAAGGCTTAGACAGAGCAGCTGCAAGTCGGCAGCGCCATTCGTTCCGATTTCCAGAAACAGATAGCGGAACAGGAAGAAGTCCGCGACCATATAGCAGGGACCCGAAACGAGGGGCGCGATTGCGAACACAAGCAGGCGCGTCCCGTTTGATTTACAGAGCCACAGCGCGGGGAGCAGGATGCATACGCTTTGCAGCAGGGGCAGCGCGGGAGAGAGGGGATACAGATCGCCCAACTTCCAGGAGAGTATGCCCGCCGCGATGCCGACAAGCCAGGGGCGCGGGGACCTTTTCCCGTTTACGAGAAACAGGGTCGCAAGCAGGAACAGGAGCGGCGCGGGATACAGGTTGAAGCGCGAGAACAGGGGGATCTTGACACCCACCGTAAGGATCACGGCAACGCAGGCCCCCATCGCCGCCCATTTATGCCATTTGCGCGCGAACACGGGGCGCAATAAGCCGAGGGCATAGAAGGCCAGCAGGTTGACGCCGAGCAGCACGGAAATATACATACGGATAGCTTGCGGCGTTTGGTCCGCATCCATGCATTTTTGTTGAAAGTGCGTAAATTATTTTCAGATGACAACGAATTGACAATTTGAAGGTATATACTATACAAAAAAGCGAAATTCTATCATTATGGGAGGTGTATGGGAGTTTCGTATGATATCTTATTATTATAATGCTTTCGAAACCTAATATTTACATGGAGACAGAAATGCCGGATACAACAAACATAACGTACATGGCCATTGACAGGGACACGGACGCCCACTATCGGGAGAGCGAATTGTGGCGTGCGCAGGGCGTGGGGGCCTGCCGCGTCGATTCCATGACCGAGGGTATCATCAAGGCCATCAGCAACCAGTTCCTCTATATCGCGATCAACGCGGACACGGTGGATTATGCCCCGACCCTGCATATACTGCGGGACGTCACCCATGATCCCATACTCATCGGCACCCACAACTTCTCCGTGCAGGCGCAGACGCAGGCCCTGCGCAACGGCGCGGATTTTTATGGGAAGTTCGGGCGTGAACGTGAAAACATGGACGCGGCGTTGGCGACGATACGCAGGGTGAGCGAGCGTGCCATGCAGGGCGAGCACATGCCCCTGCTACCGCTGATTGGCGGCGATATCATCCTGTCACAGCTGTACCGCTGCGTGTTTGTGCGCGGCATTGAGGTAACCCTGCACAAGAAGGAGTTCGACATATTGCAGTATCTGATGGCCAACAACGGGCGCGTGATACCGCATATCCAACTCCTGCAAAAAGTATGGGGCGAGGATTTCGGTGAATATGATACCGAGGTGCTGTGGCGCACCATCAACCGCCTGCGCGGCAAACTCTCCCGCATCTCCACCAACGGCTGGGATATCAAGGTGGAGCGCGGGGTGGGGTACAAGTTTTCGTCGTAGGGGCAATTGCATGCTTCCGCGGAGAGGAAAGTGGAAAGATGAAAGAGGAAAGTGACGGTAAAAGTCTATCTCCATATCCCTCCGCTCACTCTAACTTTCCTCTTTCCACTTTCCTCTTTCCACCAAAAATGCTGCCAAGGCAGCATTTTTTGCGTTTACGAATCTCTGTTTTGTATGTAGTCCAAGATCCTTTGATACGCATCTTCCGGCAGACGCAGGGCTGTGCCGCTGCCGAAATAGGCAACGTCGTCGATGGCTATCCAGCGGCTCTTTTGTCCGTACTTGAAATCGCTGATGCAATTGCAGTGCAACGCTTTCGCCCGCGACACCAGCCCGTCCTTCACATCGTTCAGGTTTTTCAGCTGCGCCCCTATTTTGAAGCTCAGATCCACCTGCACCTTCGACACGATCTGCCCCTCGCTCAGCGGCGTCTCCACAAAAATAATGCCCTTATAGTTCGTGGGATAGCCTTTCATTATACGTCTCTCTCCAAAACGGCGATGAACTCCTGCCTTGCCGTTCCGAAAGCCGGGATGTCCGCCGTGGCGCAGGAGATCAATCTCCAGCCCTGTTGTGCATAGGAATTGAGCGCATCCTGCAGCTTCTGCGGGTCAAACTTCCCGGAGAACCACTTGTCCTTCATGGTCAGCACATGATACTGTTTCATATTCATCTCTCCCTTTTATTTATTACTGTACGTGTTTATACGTATCAGCATATGCAGTATATCGTGCAGGTATTGTAAAGTCAATGTATGGGAAGTGGAAAGATAAAGTGGGCAGGGGTATATGGATATAAAACTATTATCAGAAATGCGAAGCATTTCTAACCATCTCTTTCCTCTTTCCACTTTCATCTTTCCTCTTCCGCATCAACATGGTATAATCCGAAAAACACGATAGGAGCAAACGTTTATGCAGATTCATATTTTCAAAGACGCGGCGCAGATCGGTGAAGCCGCCGCCCAGTTGTTTGCAGCCAAATTGCTGCAAAAACCCGACTGTGTGCTGGGGCTTGCCACAGGCTCCACGCCCCTGCCCACCTATGACGCGCTGGTGGCGCTGCACAGGCGCGGGCTTGCGGACTTCTCCCGCGTGCGCAGTTTCAACCTCGACGAATATGTCGGCATAGACCGCGCGCACGAGCAGAGCTATTATCGGTTTATGTATGACAACCTGTTCTCCCTGGTCAATATCAAGCCGGAGAACGTGCAGGTTCCCCATCCCGTGTCCGAAGACCTCGGGGCGGACTGTGACGCCTATGAGGCCGCGATTGACGCCGCGGGGGGCATTGATTTGCAGATACTCGGCATCGGCAACAACGGGCACATCGCCTTCAACGAGCCCTGCGAGGTGTTTCCCCTGCGCACGCATATCGTCCACCTGACCGAGAGCACGATACTTGCCAACCAACGCTTTTTCAACAGCGCGGACGAGGTGCCGCGGCAGGCGATGACCATGGGCATAGGTACGATACTGCGGGCGCGGGAGATACTCCTGATCGCCACGGGCGCGGGCAAAGCCGCCGCCGTCGCCGCGATGGTCAATGGCAATGCAGATCCACGCTGTCCCGCATCGGCGCTGCATTTGCATTCGCATGTTACGGTGTTTTTGGATGCGGGAGCGGCATTAATATTGTAGGGGCGGATACTATCCGTCCCTGCGAAAAACACCCCAACGCGTGGGGTGTTTTTGTATACAATATTCCCGGTTTATCCCCCGAGACAGGACACGAAGAGCGCGGCTGCCGTGCCGAAGATGAAGAGTCCGGCGAGCAGCCAGCAGATGATGCGCGTGGTGCGGCGATGCATGGCTCCGCCCCCCGTTAATGCGCGGCGGCGGCGACCAGCGCCATAAGATGGGAGACCAGCTTATTGATGCGCGCGTCGTCGGTATCTGTTTTCGTGGCTTTTTCCCACTCTGCATACAGGGCGGCAAAGGCCTTGCTCCTGTCATAGCTGATGAGGGTATCGCGCATCATATCCTTGACCGTTTCATAGGCCATTATGCCCGTGCTGCCCTCGACGCGCAGGATGATATAGTAATACGAAGTTACTGTCTCCTCTTCCTCTTCCGTCGCGGGGGTGACGGTATCGCGCTGCGCCAATCCGTATGCGCCTGTTTCTAATTTGGTGAGCGCTTCAAAAACCTCGTCCGGGAGGAAATTATCCATCGCCGTGACGGCATAGGGCAGGGCGTAGGTGCGCCCGAATTCGCTGATATTCTCCTCGGAAGCGACGATGCTCTCAAAGTCTTCGCCCGCTTCCAAGCGCGCCATGATATCGTCGGCCTTGGCTTCGTCCTCGCCCACTTCGATATAGCGGAGGAAGAGGGCGTCCTCGGGGATATACAGGGCGGGATGGCTGACGCCGCCGTACTTCATCTGGTTGATATAATCGGCCATATCGCTTGCTGTGTATTCGTCCTCGAAGAACTGGGCATAATCCGCATAGAGCGCGGGCAAATCCGCGTCGTTCTGCTTGTAGATCTCTGCTTCATAGTACGCAAGCAGCTTATCTGTCAGCTGCTTATCGTAATAGGCCTGCTCCGCCGACTTGCGGTATGCGCTCAGCGTGGTGCCCTGGCGCAGCATGGTATCCGTCATCATCTTCTCCACCTGGTTTCTGGCGGAGGTGTTGATCATGCCCAGCCCGTTGAGATGCGCGACATAGGCGGCGGAACTGTCTTCGATCTCGTCCTCCGTATTGTTCTGCACCGCTTTCAGCTCCTCAGCGGCTTCTGCGCCCGCATAGCCGCTCTGGACGGCATAGAGCAGGCATTCGTCGCGCAGGCCCTGCACGGCATCCTTGCCCGCCTGCTTCATCGCGGCCTTCTCCTCGTCTGTCAGGCTCAGTTCGTATTTCACCGCCTGCTGCACATAGATGCGCGCGCGGATGAACTCGTCGACGATCATGTTCTTCAAGTTGTTTTCCCAGCCCGCCACGTTCGTGTCGGTATAGTAACTCATGCCGTATTGGGCATAGAAGATGCTCATCTCATAAGCGTTTTTGTAGGCGAGGGCGAACTCATGGGCGGAGACTTCATCTCCGTTGACGCGCACCACGGCGGGTTGGCGCTGGAACCAGTTGAGACCCAGGTCATCCTGGGAAATGGCATAGATGCCGAGAACGAGAGCCGCGACGGCAACCAGGACGACTGCGGCGATGGCGATGGTTTTTTTTGTGCTTTTGCGCATGATAATATAAAACTCCTAAGAAAAGTCAAGGTGCATTGTACAACGTGGGGAACGGATTGTCAAACTATTTTTAGTTGTTTAAGAATTCGTTCATTTCCGCGACGATTGCGTCGGCGTCGATGCCGTGCACGGCGCAGGCCTGCTCCAAATTCTCGTGGTGGGCCATCGCACAGCCAAGGCAATGCATGCCCGCGTTTACGAGTATGTCCGCAAGGCGTTCGTCCACGCGGAGGATGTCGATGATGGTGGTTTCTTTGGTGATCATGGGGGTGTCCTTTCTGTTTTTAGGGTTTAGAGGGGGCGTTATGAGTTAAGAGTGAATAGCTCTACCCATGCATCTCCGCATCCCCTTCATACCCCGCCCTGGGGCCGCCCACATATTTGGGGCGGGAATAGGCCATGGTTAGGGGGGCTTCGCCTATCTGTTTGATTGCACAGCGGGCGGGGACGGCGACGGGGCGCAGGTGCATGCCGATCAGGGTGCCGCCTATGTCGAGGGCGATGCGGGCCTGCGCCCGGATATCCTCGACCATTACGGGGTCGCTTGTGTTTTCGAAGGCCGCCGTCACGAGCGCGCCGCCCGCGCGCAGGTGGGGCTTTACCCAGACGGGCGCAAGATTATAGCGCTCCGCGCAGGCGCGGGACACGCAGAGACAGCGGTTGATATGTTCGCAACCCTGCACGGCGAGGTATAGGCCTGCGCGCTGCGTCTCTTCCCGCAATACGGCAAAAATCTCCCGCGCGATCTCCGCGCTGGAGCAGGAACCTATGCGCTTGCCCATCACCTCCGAGGTGGAGCAACCGACGACGAGGATTTCGCCCGCGCTCGGCTTGGCGAGGGCGAGAAGGGCGGATAGGGCGGTTTGGAGTTGGGTGCTGATTTGTGTTTCCATGGAGCCTCCGGGATTTTCGGGCGTATTGGTATCCGCCCCTGCGTAGTATAGCACAGTTTGAAGTGGTTAGGTAATAGTATTCCTTTGCATAAAGTTTTCTCCGGCGCGCAGGAGCGCTTCAAAATCAATGTTTGCGAAGTCTGTTGCATCTACCTGTATGGTTTCGCCTATACGGAGCTTGGTGTGTCCGCCCGATTCGTGCGCGTACAGGAAGGATTCGCGCGTTTCGTCGGGGTTGAGGTGTACCCAGTGGCGACCGCCCGCCGCTTCGCGTTGGCGGTAACGATTGTACAGCAGATCCAGGTCGGCTGTGAAGACGTAGGTCAGGCAGGCGCTGTCGTATTTCCCAAGCAGGGTCTTGATTTGCTCACCATCGGCTATCCTGAAATTGCTCTCCAATATGCAGGCTTTGCCCGCCCGCAATTGGCGCTCGGCGATATGCAGCATCAGCTGTAATGTGACGGCGCTGTTTTTGCGGTGCACGTCCGCACTCTCCCTGCCGAAGCCCTCGCCTATCACTTCCTTGATATGGTCTTTATTGAAGCAGGGCAGTTGCAGGCGCTCCGCCAATCGCAGGGAAAAGGTGGTCTTGCCCGTGGCGCAATAGCCGCCGATTAAGATAATTTTGTTCATTGCAGCAGGCCCTCCCTCCATGCTTCGATCAATTGCTCCAAACGCCGCGCGGCGTTGGCGGGACTGGTGGACGGCATTCTGTATACCGGGATTTCGGTCACTATATGCCGTCGGAACAGCTCATAGGCCTTGCCGCCGTTGCAGAGTATGCGGCGCAGGGCGCAGTTTTGCAGCAGGGGCGTCAGGTCGTTGGGTTTGGCATTTTGTATGCTCGCGTCAGCGGAACCCGTGATCGCGCACTCTTGCAGTACATCCCAAAGCGCGAGGTGATTTTTCAATAGTATATCACATTTTTCTTCCATTGTGACGGGCGTTTTCGTCGCGTATACGCCCGCCAACATGCGCCAAAAGCGGTTCTGCGGGTGCGCGTAATAAAAGTTGCGCGCGCGCGACTGCACGCTCGGGAAGCTGCCGAGTATGAGGATTTCACTGCGCGCGTCACAGATGGGCGCAAAGGGATGCGTTTGTATGGGCTGCATGGGGTTATTTTATGTTGTTGGTGCGATAACGTCAATATTGCGGATAAAAAAACGGCAGGGGCAGTCCCTGCCGTTTTTTATACCCCGATTTAGAGTACAGTGATGATATTGGCCAAGAAGCGCAGGATCTTTGCGGCGTCCTCGGCGGTGATCGCGGCGCGGTTGGGTGTCAGCGGCGTCACGTCCGTCACCTCGGCATTGATCGCGCCCTGGTCGGAAAGATCCGACAGACCCGCGAGGAAGCGCAGGATGGCTGCGGCGTCGGCGGCGTCGACCTCGCCATCGCAGTTCGCGTCGCCGCGCTTGGCGGTCGGGATCGGAGGCGTCGTATCCACGTCATAGGCCACCAGCATGGAATAGGGCGGCAGGGTGTAGGTCGTGTTGCCCTGGAAAGTACCCAGCGGCGTGATGCCCGCGTTGTCTTGGTTGACGACGATGGTCAGCTCGGCGTTCACGCCGAAATTCACGGTCTTGTTCGAACCGCTGCCATTGTAGGCAACATAGATAGTGTTCCAGCAGTCCGTAACCATCGAGCCCTTCAGCGAATAGGCGACGACCTGATCCGATAACTTATGGAAATACATGAAGTTTGCGGGATTGTCTGTATCGTCGAGGAGTCCCTTATCATCGACGCGGAAGGCCGGGTGATTCAGGCGCAGCGCAATCAAACCCTGATAGTATTTGAACACATCGCCGTACTTTGAATCCAGCTTGTTCGTCCAGTCGATGGCATTGACGGTATCATTCGCGTTGTAGCTGTTGTGGTTGCCCTTCTTGCTACGCAGGAACTCATCGCCTGCGTGGAAGAAGGGGATGCCGTGCGCGGTCAGCACGATGCCGTTTGCCAGTATGCTTGCCTTCTTTGCGTTCGCGAAATTGCCGCCGTAGGGATTGCTCTTATAGCCGCTGGTGTTGATATCCGTGCCGAACGTATACTGCATCTTGTCCCAGAGCACCAGATTGTCGTGTGCGCCGGCGTAGGCGACGGTTTCGGAGGCGCGGCCAACCTTATCCTCCGAATAGTTCCCGTGCCAGCCCTGTGCTTTCAGCGCCGCCGCCATGCTCAGCTCGGCGCCCGTCTTACCGGAGGCGAATCCCTTCGTATTGTCATCGTTCCCGCCCTTGATGGCCTCGCGGGTGTCGTCGTTGAAATACGCAAAGCCCTTGCCCTTCTGTGAACCGCGCACCGTCGGATTCGTCAGCGGCGTACCGTCCGCCGCCCAGGGTTCGCCATAGACGATCACATGCGGGTCGGCTTTTTTCAGTTCGATAACGACCTTCTCCATCGTGTTTTCGTCGATCAGCGCCATCAGGTCGAAGCGGAAGCCGTCCATCCCGTATTCGCGCTGCCAGTAGAGCACCGAATCGACGATATACTTGCCCACCATGGGATGGTCGCTCGCCACCTCGTTGCCGCAACCCGAACCGTCGGAGAAGTTGCCGTTGTCCCAGGTGCGGTAATAATAGCCTGGCACCGCGCGGTCGAAGGGGCCGTTGGTCGTGTCATAGGTATGGTTGTAAACCACGTCCAGAACCACGCGTATGCCCGCGTCGTGCAATGCGCTTATAAGGTCTTTCAACTCGTTGACGCGTGCATAGGGGTCGGTCGGGTCGCTGGAATAGCTGCCCTCGGGTACGTTGTAGTTCATCGGGTCATAGCCCCAGTTGAAGGCGTGCGCTGCGTCGAAACTCAGGTCACCCAGTTCATTGACGGAGCCGTAATCGTAGATAGGCAGGAAGTGCACGGTCGTGACGCCCAGTTCCACCAGGTGGTCGATGCCCGTCTTTGGGTTGCCGGTAACGCTGTTGACGGTCGTACCGCTCATCGCCGCGCCCTCATAGGAGCCACGCAGATTCACGGGTACGCCCGAGCTCTGGTGCATCGTAAAGTCGCGCACATGGAGCTCATAGAGGATATGATCCGTATTGTAGCCTACGGAAGGCGCAGAGGGCGCCAGCGGTCGCACGGTGTTGGTTGCAGCCAAATCGATAATCGCCGTCAGCTGCCCGTTGGCCGAAGTCGAGGTCGCATAGGGGTCGATGGCGAAATTGACCTTTCCGTCGGGGAAGGTGACCTTATACATATAGTGTTTGCCGTCCAGATCGTTGCGCGCAACCAGGCCCGTCCAAAGCCCGTTGCTGCCGCGCACCATCGGATACAGGTTGTCGGGGGCGATCAGCTTGGAGTTCTTGACGCGATACAGCCCCGCGATATTTTCCAAATCGCAGGAGGGACTGGTGACATCCTGGTTCAGCGTCTCATAGATGGCCACTTCCACCGTCTTGGCGGTGGGCGCCCAAAGTTTGAATTGACTGGACGTCGGGCCGTAGGTCAGGCCCAAATCGGTGTCGGCGGCCTGATATTTCGGCATGCCCAATATATTCCGCATCGTGACGGGGACGCTCTTCCAAGTAGAGAAGTTATTCGTGCTGTAACGCACTTCATAGAGTCTGTCGGGTACCAGCGTGCCCGGGCTTGCCCCCTGGGAAGGCGTGTCGATATGTACCACCCGGCGGTCACTTTCCGCGTATACCCGGGCGCTTATCGTCTTTGGCGCAGGTGTGCTGCCGGGGGTTATGTCCCAGAGCTGGAAATGCGTGCCGTTCATGCCGCCCGGATCAAAGTTCATCGCAACGCGGACATAGTTGTCCCAATCCGCCAGCGCACCGACGGGCTTGGCACCCGTGTCGGGCTTACTGGGATAGACCACATTCTCCCTGTCGAGGAACCAGCACTCGAACTCACCGTTGCCGTTGATATAGGTGGGATCGGTCAGATCCAGATAGATATTCTTGCTGTTGCTCTTGTCTTCCCAATTGCCCTTGCGCACGATCAGGCCCACGCGCTCCCATTCGGAACCGGGCAGGCTCTTGGTCGCCGTCACCCAACCACCGGACGGCGCGGCAAAGTCGATTTGGATGCCGCCTGCCGCGGGGCTCTCGCCCCACATCCAGATATTCCAGTCCGTATAGTTGGCGGTCGGATATTGATAATAGTGGAGGATGAAGGTATGCGCGCTGCCGCTGTACGGGAAGTTACCCGTATAGGTTGTGCCGCCGTAGTCGGCTTTGACGGTGATCGTGGCGTCGGGCGTACTGCTTGTCGTTGTAACCACGCCGGTGGTACTGTTGATGGTAAATCCCGCAACGGCAGGATCGATGCGCCAGTTTGTGCCGGTCACATTGCCTGTTGCGCCGTTTGGCATAAACCCGCCCAAGGTGAACTGGTGGTTGCCCGGCTTGGCAAAGCTGCCCGGCCCCTTGATGGAATAGCCGGAGCTGACGAGCCACGCGGCGTTCTTCTCGCCGCCGGGATGCCAGTTGCTCGTGCCGGTCACAAGCTTGAATTCATCCGTATAAAGCCCTGCGGGACCGATTGGATAGGTGTAGCTGTACATTTGCACGGTCCCGTAAGCCGACGGGCTCGAGCCCGGCAGCAGTTCACTCGGCACGGCCGTAGCGCCGGTCAGCGCAATGGGCGTCCAGCCTATCTTGTCACCCGCCAGTTTTGCGGCTTGCGCACTGCTGGCAAGCACGGTAATCTTCGTGGTTTCATTGCCGAGGGGAGTGGCATAGACGGTGCATTGGGCGTTACCGCTTCCGCCTGCGAACAGATAGACGTTCGGATAGTCGGCGGTCAGCTTGAAGCGGGCATTGTTCCCCGAATAATACGCCGCTCTGCCATTGCCCCAGTTCAGGGTCAAATCCATAGACGCCTCGGTGCTTGTAAAGCGTGCGGTGCGCCAAACGCCGGGGTTATTGTTGCCCGGCTCAAAAGTCGCGGTTACGCCGGCGGGCAGACCGGTGATAACCGGCGTGTCGTTCCAGTCATAGGTGCTGATGCTGTAATAATAGATCGGCCCCTCCTGCGCCTCTGCCTTCGGCACCGCGGTCAAGAAACCGCAGCCTATCAGCAGAGCGAGCGCCAAAAGCAAGGCCGCAACCTTTTTGGCCATTTTACCTGTCGTCATACTATGTTCCTCCTGCCTTTTTGTTCGTAATATATAGTACCCGCATGATATTACGAACATATTATAAAGGAAATGTAAACATTTATCAAGGAGTTTGCAAAAACAAAAAGCAAGAAATTGCAAGAAAAATTCCCAAGACCGCAAAAAGACATTGACAAATAGTTGTGAATAATGTATAAACAATTATCTGTTATTCTATGAACAGACACAATTTTAGGAGGGAATCACATGCGTAAGACGAAGAAACTTCTTGCCCTCTTCCTTGTGCTGGCATTGCTGTTTGCGGCGGTGCCTGTTTTTGCGCAAAACGAAGAGGAGAGAGCTTTCGGCGGGGAGCCGATTTGGGAATTGCCCGAATATGCAGGGCCGCTCAGCGCCGAAGAGGCCTATGTGCGCGACACAGCCGCTGCCCTTTCGAGACCGGCCGGGCTGCAAATGGATGCCAAGGGTTCGCAGATTGTCACTGCCATCGTATGGCTGACCGAACTGCCCACGGCGCTTCGCCCGACCTATGAGACTATGGGCATAAACGACCCCGTGTACAGACAGGCTGCCAAGCAGGCGGCCGACGCACGCAAGTCTATCCACGGCTTTGCAGAGCAGGAACGGGACTTCAGCATCTCCGCCGAATACAGGCATGTGTTCGCCGGGTTCGCCGTTGTCGCTCCGGCAGACCGCCTTGCACTGCTGGCCGAGATGCCGGGCGTATACGCCATAACAGAGAACAAAATCCGCGTCTCCATCCCCGAGGATCAGACCCCGGATGCGGATGAAGAGACTCTGCATGAACTGAACTATACCCCCGACCCCGGCTATGGCGTGCGCGGCAACCGCCCGACCCGCCAAGAACTGGGTATTGGCGACCTGCACGCGCAGGGCATTGACGGCACGGGCGTGAAGGTTTGCGTGATCGACTCCGGCATCAGATATACCCACCCGGATCTGGCCGGCGCCTACCGCGGTGGTTATAACTATTCCTTCGGCGTGAATATGACCGATGGCGACCCAATGGAAGGCGTATATGTCGGCGGCAGCCCCAATATGGATAACCCCGACGGAACCCACGGTACGCACTGTTCCGGCGTTGTGGCCAGCCAGGGCATCTCTTCCCTCGGCATGGCGCCGGGCTGCGATTTCTATATGGCGCAGATCTTCCCCGCCGCCTATGATTCCGTCATCATCGCTTGCTTCGAGGATATTACACAGGACGACGAACCGGGCGGCCATCTGCCCAAGATGGACGTCGCGTCCTGCTCCTGGGGCTATCACGACGGCACGGTACAGTCCGGATCCGCATGGAGCATCGAGGCATACATCATCAACAACGCCACTTTCACCGGCATGAGCGTCGCCATTGCGGCGGGTAACGAGGCGGACTACGCAGCTACCATCTTGGATCTCTTCAGCATGCCAAGAGATATGTTCACGCTGGGTACGCCTTCTTCCTCCGCCAGCTTTGCCGTGGCGGTGGCGGCCACCAACCTCTGCGCAGACAGCAGCGCCAACACCCGGATGGCAGATTACTCCTCCATCGGCCCCGTGTATCAAACCTCGTATATCAAGCCGGATATCACGGCCCCGGGTACCACTATCTACTCCACGCTTTATAGCGGCAACAACGGCACATATGGCACCATGAGCGGCACCAGCATGGCCACCCCCTGCATCGCCGGGCTGCTCGCCCTGCTGAAGCAGGCGCACCCGGATGAGAGCCCCGCGCTGCTCAAAGCCCGCCTGATGAACAGCGCGAACCCGGATCGCCTGACCGTCTCCACCAGAACGAAGATCAAGCAGTCGCCATATATCAACACGACTTCCGGCGTCCAGCCCTCCGTTTGGGAGCAGGGCGCGGGCTTCCCGAATATCAAGAAGGCCATTGCCGCGCCAAACATTATCACGGTTACCCACCGCGTACCCACGGGCATGCTGGATGAAAGCATGAGACGCGGAACCATGGCCAGCTTCAGCTTCGGCGACGTGATGCAGGGTACCACCTGCACGCCCATCACCGCGCAGGTGAATGGCAATTGGACGAATTATTCGGTCGAATACATCACCCGCAACCCGCGCTATTCCCGCGTCGCGGGTACGAACGTCGTGCCTGTCATCACGGACAATGAGGACGGCAGTTTCACCGTCGCGCTGGAAATAGACGCCGCCACGACCCTCGGCTTCTATGAGGGCTATATCAAGGTCACGGTCGACGGGGAAGTATATACGCTGCCCTGGGGTGCGAATGTGAAGGCCTATACCCCGCCCACCTGCACCCACCCGAACGCCTACGAGGATACGGATACCGTCTATATCGGCAGCTGCATGCACTATGGCCATGCCGCCGATACATGGTGCCCGGATTGCGAGACCTATATCGCGTTCGGTGCAGTATACAAAGAAAAAGGCCCGCATATCAAACCGGATGCGATTGAGGTTCCGGGTACACCCGTCACCTGCACAGCGAACGGCACGGAATCGAACTTGCTCTGCGGCGTCTGCAAGCAAATCACCACCTCCGGCAACCCCATTGTGTCGCTCGGCCAAGATGAACCCCAGGCCAATCACACGGCTTGGGTCTCGGTGCCTGCCCAAACTGCGACCTGTATACAGGAAGGCAATGAGGAGGGCGTGCGCTGCACCGCTTGCGGGCTCGATACGGCAACGGATCTCGGTCTGAATGCCACGAACCACGAAGATCCCATTGGCGTCCTGGTAGGCGATTCGGCCGCCACTTGCACGGCACCGGGCCATGAGGGCAATATGATGTGTACGGCCTGTGAAAGCACCGAGAACTACATCTCCACAGGCT
>WREI01000029.1 GCA_009779405.1 Clostridiales bacterium | reverse complement strand
GGGCTGGCGTGGCATCGCTACTCGCTATGCAAAGCAGACGGACTCTTTCCTTGCTTCTCTGTACGTCAAGTGCATCTTCATGTGGTTACTGGTCGTCGCATAACTCGTGTAAACACTGTCTAAGCTATTTAGCTGATCGATAAGGAGATTTATCATGTTTTTCTTCAAAAACCGTATGCGCAAAGAATCATATAAAGCGGTATACTCCGTATCAATTGATACCAACAGTGAGTATCATAGTTTTACTTCGAATAATCGATGGCCGCCCTGTCTGATTCCAGGCGGTGATTATTGGTTTGGCAAAGAAAAAGAGCGTGCCACCTATGATGAACTCAAAGAATTGGCAATCCGTATCATAAATGAAGAGTTGCTAAACGAGTGCGAACAGTTTGATATCCCAGTTCTTGATATTAAAGTAAAAAGTATTTATGAGGGGAGCATAGAGCTCTTCTTTACGGTTTTGTTTGGAGTAGTCGCGGGAGTTGCTGCAATAAAAGACTTGCATGACAGTATCGAATTTTTACGAACACTTGCTGAGAAAAAATTGTTGAAGCGCTTTCGTGATAAATATGGAGATTATTTTAGGATAGACGTGAAAAGACACATTCCGCGCGACACACGTTTTTATGATGACTTTGATTATCTTCAAAAGCAACGAGCCTGCTCTATTCATCAATTCAAGAATGATGAACGACCTAAGCGGGACGGATTCTTTTATTACCTGCTTATTTCTAATGTTGTGTTGCTTGCTATTCTAATAGCATTGATTGCAAGTGCAGTAATGAAAGTCTATTTTTAGGTACGTCATGCAGAGGAATACTATAAAAGTACCGCATCCTCCTCCTCAACCCCCTCCTCAAACTCCACTGCGACCAGCTTAGCCGAAGTAATGCTCCGCTTCCCGTGTTTTTTCCGTATCGCGTCAATCGTGTGCGCCAGCGTTTCCGCGCGGGCGCGCTTTTCTTCGTCCGCCATCACCTCAAACAGGGAGAGCTGTTCCGTCGTCGTACCGGGTGCGGCCAGGTTTTGCGCGGTGACGGTCAGTGCGCGCACGGGCGCGGGCAGAGCCCAGTGCGCGAAAAAGATTTCCATAGCGGTTTTATAGAGCTCACTGCACAGGTCGGTTGGGCGCGCCGTCTTCTTTTGCCGCTGTATCACTTCCAAGGCGGGATTTTTGATGCTCAATTGTACGGTCTTACATTGCAGATTGTGGCGGCGCAGTCGGGCGGAAACGGTATCACAAAGGCCCATGATCCCGGCCTCCACCTCGCGGCGGGTTGTGAGGTCGTGCGAAAAGGTGCTTCCGTTGCCCACGGACTTGGGCAGTTCCTCGCCGCTCTGCGGGTTCACGGGCCTGTCGTCCTCTCCGGTGGCATAGCGGTGCAGCCCCTCGCCCATCTTGCCGAAGGCGCGGGTCAGGAGCGCGGGATCCGCCCGCGCCACATCGCCTATCGTTTCCATGCCCAGCTGGTGCAGCTTCTCGCGTGCCTTGCGGCCCACCATCAGCATCGCGCCCGCAGGCAGCGGCCAGGCGATCGACTGATAATTCCCGCGGGAGAGCAGGCACACATCGTTGGGCTTGCGCAAATCGGAAGCCAGCTTGGCAAACACGCAGTTCCAGGATACCCCCACGGAGATGGTGATCCCCAGCTCCGCCTGTACGCGCCTGCGTATGTCATGCGCCAAGGCCACGGCATCGCCGCCAAAGAGGTGCACGCTGCCCGTCACATCCAAATAACTCTCGTCTATGCCCAGCGGTTCCACCAAATCGGTATAATCTTCGTATATGCGGTTGACGCGATCACAATATTCGGAATAAGCGCCGCCGCGCGGCGGCACCAGCAACAATTGCGGGCACTTCTTCTTCGCGTTCCAAATCGTCTCCGCCGTCAGCACGCCATAGGTTTTCGCGCGCGCGTTTTTCGCCAAAATAATCCCGTGCCGCAGAGCGGGGTCACCCGCCACGGCCATCGGCACCGCCCGATATTCGGGGTGAAAAGTTTCCTCTACGCTCGCGAAAAACGCGTCGCAGTCGCAATGGAAAATCACCCGGTCCTGCATCGTCGTTTCACCCCTCGCGTTTTCGTATGATGCATTATACCGAACAAACGTTCGCTTGTCAATGAATTTATCTCTCGATAATAATCAGCGGCACCGTCGTCTCATCCCCGCACAATCCGGCGTGGCAGGCCAGAAAATCTTTGGATTCACCGTTTTCATCCCGATACCAGAGCGCAAAATCGCGGGTCGCCTGTGCGACATAATCCCCGATAAAATCCCGCGCCCGCGCATGTGGCGTGCCGTCGCCGAATATGCCCCGCGCAAACGCTTCATCGCCCGTCATCAGATGAAAACTGTCGCTAAATCTCGCATTCCAGCGTTCGGGGAAAATATCCATGTATTCTTCTTTCACGAAAAACGAAAGGTTGCGCGGTTCGCGGCTCGGCGGCACGCGCAGGCACTCAGCGATTTCGGGATAGTCCTCCACGCAAAGCATCTTTACATCATGCATCCCGTGATCCGCCGTAACAATCAGGAGCGTATCGGTCAATTCACCGCTAAGCCGCTCCACCTGACGGTCAAAGGACTGAACCGAATCCTTCACCCGCGCGTCATAGCACCCATGTTCATGCATATCATAATCGGGACGGAAATGGTAGGCATAGATATAGCGCCGCCCTTCTCCTGCGCACAATGCCGCAATGCGTGCGCAAACTTCCTCGCAGGTACTCGCCGCAGGCTTGCTGAACGGCGAGACGTAGCAACAATCCATTGTCGGATTGGCATCGCGAATCTGCGCAAACAAATGCTTGAACCCGATATTCTCCCAAACGACGGGATAATCCGCCGCCTGCCGCTCCGTCCCACTGTACTTGCCGGAAAACAAATCCACGCACTCATCAATCTCCCGAAAATAGCAGGACCAGCCAAGCCACTCGTGTTCCATAGGCGACAGACCTGTTTCCAGAGTAGTCAGTGCCGAGGTGGTCGTGTAGGGATTAACCGAAGCCAAATCGCCAATACGATGGCGCCATAAAAACCCGTTCGGCGCGTGCGCTTGCAGCACATCCGTCCCCAAGCCGTCGAAAATCAACAGCACAACATTCTTCCAACCCCGCTTCAGCTTCTCATCCAAAATCGGCAGCGTTGTATGGTGCGGTACAGCCCCAAAATGGGCGAGTATGGAGTTGGGTATGCCTAATATACTTTTCATGTTTATAGTATAGCAGAGCAGGGGAGGATATGGTACAATTATCACAAGATAATGGGGAGGGGAATTTTATGAACGTAAACCTGTTCGAGAGGGCAAATCAAATCATACGCGGTTGTGACACGGCCTATTTCGGCGTGATAGACGAAAATGGCTGCCCGCACGTTTCCACTGTATCGCCCATCCACGCGGCGACCATCTTGGAAACGTATTTCTCCACAAATTTAGACGGCAACAAGGCAAGACGACTGTTGCAAGATAAGCGTACAAGTATATGTTTCCGTGCGGGAAACGATAACATCACCCTTGTGGGCGAAGCGGAAATCTGCACTGATCAAGCGACAAAGGACAAGTTCTGGATAGATTGGTTCATCCATCACTTCCCGCTCGGCGACACCGACCCAAATTATTGCGTCATCAAGTTCACCACAAAGCGCGTGTCACTGTGGGTGGACAGGCAAAGCGCGGAGTTTACAATAGACCAACTTCTGCGCGTGCAGTCCCGTTGCGGGCTGCTCTGCGATTTCTGCACGTTCAAAGAACCGTATAACTGTGGCGGTTGCATCGAAACAAACGGCCACCCCTTCCACGGCGAATGCCCGGTGGCCGGATGCTGTCAGGAACGGGGTCACGCCCATTGCGGGGAATGTGCAGATATACCCTGTGAAAAATTAAACGAATACTCCTGCGGCGATTCCGAACACTGCGACAACCCGAAAGGCGCCCGCATCGCCCTCTGCCGCGCTTGGGCTTGACCTATACCCTGTACTTGCGGTATAGTGAAACATAAAATATAAAGGGGCTATCCATGAGCAATATCTGGCATGATATCAACCCGCGCAGAATCAGCGCGGAGGACTTTATCGCGGTTATCGAGATCGAAAAAGGCTCCCGCAACAAATATGAGCTGGACAAGGAAACGGGCTTTATTGTGCTGGACCGCATCCTGTATACCTCCACGCACTATCCCGCCAACTACGGATTCATCCCCCGCACCCTTGCGGAGGACGGCGACCCGCTGGATGTGCTGGTCATTTGCAGTGAAATGATACGCCCGCTGAGTCTGGTGCGCTGCTATCCGATCGGCATGATTACGATGATGGACCAGGGCAAGCCGGATGAGAAGATTATCGCCGTGCCATTTGATGATCCGAGCTACAACCAGTACCATAACATAGAGGATCTGCCCAAGCATATCATCGCGGAAATGCGCCACTTTTTTACGGTCTATAAAAATCTGGAGAACAAGGAAACCGTGGTCGACGATGAGCACGGACCGGAATTGGCCATGGCAACCATACGCAAGTCTCTCGATTCCTACATTGAAGTGCATTGCAGGGGCGGCAAGTGAATACGCGAATTATCGATATACGCGAGCACCCCGAGTGTTTAGATGCGGCGGCGGATTATTTTCACGCCACTTGGGGTGTCCCCAGAGAACTCTATGTCGAGAGCATGCAGGACAGCCTGAAAGAAGGGCAATCCATTCCGCGCTGGTTCCTCCTGTTGCGCGATGACGCGATTATCGGCGGCTTTGGGCTGATCGAAAACGATTTTATGGTGCGCGAGGACCTCTGTCCCTGGCTCTGCGCATTGCATATCGAACCCGCCGAGCGCGGGCAGGCCCTGGGTGGTCAGCTGCTGACGCAGGGCCGCCGCGAGGCCGCCAAGCTGGGCTATGACACGGTCTATCTCAACACCGACCACATCGGCTACTATGAAAAATACGGCTGGCGCTATATGGGCGACTTTATGCACCAAGAGGGCATACCCGCGCGCGTCTATGCGGCGGATGCGATTTTCGATTGATTTTGTAACGTTTTTCTCTTTAATCCGTCTAATAGACAAAGACCGATGAGAGGTTGTTGGCATTGGACTTCGAGGAAATCTATCAGGCATATGCGGGGGACCTGCTGCGCTATACCCTGTCCCTGTGCGGCGATATGGCCATCGCGGAGGATGTGGTCAGCGAGGCGTTCATCAAGGCCATTGCGGCGTCGGACAAGTTCCGGGGCGATTGCTCCGTCAAGTCCTGGCTCTGTCAAATCGCCAAGCATTGCTATGTGGATTATACCCGAAAGCACAAAAGAAGTGCGGAATTCCCCGCAGAAATCGAATCCGCAAGCGCGCAAGACCCCGCACGGACGTTTTTGCAAAAGAGCGATACGATGGCCCTGCACCGCGCCCTCCACGCGCTGGCGGAGCCATACAAGGAGGTCTTCTCCCTGCGCGTGTTTGGTGAACTGCGCTTTGCGGAGATTGCCGCGCTCTTCGGGAAGACTGAAAGCTGGGCCCGCGTCACCTTTCACCGCGCCAAAATCTTGCTATTGAATGGAGATGTGAAATGAACAATTGCGAAATCATAGGGGATCTGCTCCCCTTGTACAAAGACGAGGCGGCAAGCACCGCTTCTATCGAACTGGTGGAGACGCATTTGCAGGAATGCGAATCCTGCCGCGATGCGCTTGCTGCATTGCAGGGCGATATCGCGCTGTCCGCGGAAGAATCAGTACCCGACGCCGCGCCCCTGCGCAAAATTCGCAAGAAGTTGCGTGTTCAAAAGCTGCTGATCGCCCTCGCTTCCGTTCTGCTGGCCGCCATTATCACAACGGGGGTGGTACTGGGCATTCGCTATAAGCTATACGAAAGCGAAACAGCTATCCCCTATTCGGAAGATCTCTTTGATTATGAAGCAATCTTGGAAGACGGCGAAGTGGAAAGAATGCCCTACAGCAGCGCACATGTACCGGCAGATACATTTGCGGAGTTCACGAACTTTCCGAAGGAATCAAACTGGAAGATCACTGTTGGCAGAGAAGAAGACGAAGATGACGAACCATTGCTTCTCATACTCAGCGAATTATCGCCGATCCTGCGCACAAAGAGCGGGTGCTATAGAGTACTTACAAGCAACCGCGTTGTAGAGCGGGATGGGGTACAGGTGCATGTAAATTATATTTGCCTGACCGAAACGATTATGAGCCGAAAGAAGGACGCAGCGTGCCTGGCCATCTCCTTCTTACCGCATATGACCCGGCTCGAGGAAATGAGACAGCCCTGGCGCATGGAATGGTATTACCTGAACGATGGATTGGAGCTGCTCCGCGACCCCGATACGCTGCAGGCAATGAGCGACGCGGACTACGATGCGTTGCGGACGGGGGGCGTTTGCATCTACAGCGGCCAACTGTACTACTCCCCGAAAGGCCCCTTGACCATAACCGGCAGCAGCTTGCCGACAGGATAAAAGATAAAAGCAAAACGGGGACGCAAAACATCGCGTCCCCCGTTTTTGCAGTAAATATTTTCCCTACGGCAAAATCCCCATATCCTTCAGCACGGCCAGGGTATTTGCAGAATCCTTATGCACATACAGTTCCAGGGTCTCCGAGTGCAGCTCTCCCTCCACAATTTCCGATAAGCGGAGTGTGATTCTACACCTGTTTTTATATACATCATAGTACGGATAATCAAATACTGCTTCGATTTTTCCAATCGTACCGTTTTGCATATCCGGCAATATGCCTTCATAATAGAGTCGCAGGGCCTCCGCTGCCGACAGGGTACGATCGGGACGATCTGCATGGGAAAACCATACCTTGTTTCCATGCGTGTTTCGTTCCGTAAGCTCCCTCTGAAAAGCGTGCCGCGACAAAATCGTCTCCGGCATGTTCAATATATCAATCAAATCTGTAAGCAGGGGGTCTTTGATATTGCTTTTGATACTGCCGAGATCGTATTCACGTTCCACAGTCCGCCCATTTAACTGATAAGTGAGCATAATGCGATCGCCGTAAGACTGACGGTTGCCCTTCAAGCGCTCCTTGCTTGCAATGACGTTGCCGTGCCAGTCGAGCAGGGTTTGTATGCTCTCGGGGTTTTCAAAGGTGGTTCTCGTGCTGCCATAATAATAGCCCATGTGAACGCTCGCCGACTCGATTTGATTGACTTGCGGTCTGTATCGCTCTATGCCGAAGGCGTCGAACTGCAAGGGGATCAGCAGGGCAAGCATCGCGGCCGTGTAGATGCAAAACCCCTTCCAGCTTTTCTTAAAGACGCGGGTCGTCTTGCGCATGATCATCTCGATCCCGAAATAGCCGATAAATCCGCCTACGAGCAGACAGAGCAGGAAGGGCATAAACGTCCCCCTGTTTCATATCCAAACACCAATTCCAGCAATAACCCGCAGAGGAGTCCCGAGACCAAAAATGCCATCGTATATCTGAATATCGGTCGCAATGGCTTGACCGCGATGAGTTCTGATGCGCTCTCGAGCTGACGCCGCCTGTATAGCAACAGTGCCACTGCCGCCAATATCAAGCCTAATGCGGCGCAAACCAAGATCCAGGGGATGAAGCGGGCGAGAGTATAAACATCTTCGATGTACGCGTTGGAACTCGCAATAGGCATCAGAGCAACCGGAGTCAAGAGAACCGAAAAACCGATTCCCGTTGCGGACAGCCCAAACACAAACAAGCTCAGAACCCAGCGTACGATAGCCTCTATAAGCAACGCGCCAAAATTGAGTACGGCATAGAGGAGGAGCATGCCCCACTTGTTCCCCACAAACAAGGCGCAAAGTGCGGCAATGCCGAAGAAGCAGATGCTGTTCGCGCAAAGCGCGGTAAAGAATGTGAGCAGTGCCGCAAATTCACAATAGCCCGCGAAGAGTTGCAACAAAAAGGCGAGAAGGAAGGCAATCAGATTCGCGCCAATCAGCCAGGTCAAACCCGAAGCAAACGCGGTGAAAAAGTGGCCCTCGCGTCTGGTGGGCAGATTGTGGATCATTTGGGTTTGCTTATAATCATAGAGGAAGGAAAACACCGCCAGCGCGCTGATCGCGCCGAAGATAAGGTTAATAATTGCGCCGGCGACCGCGCCGATATGCGGAAGCGTTTCCCGCATGGCAACATAAATATATCGGGTATTGGCGTGGTTGCTGCCGTAACCGCTCCGTGTATATAGCGGCAGCAGCGTAACGACGACTGTAATCCCCAATGCAAATATATACAGCGACCAGATCGGCCAATAGCGCTTCAGATTCCGAAAGAATATGGTGCTGTTAAAGTATGATTTCGCCGATCGCATGATCCGCACCTCCCAGCTCATAGATAAAGATCTCCTCCAAGCTCATAGGCAGCAGTTCAAAGTATATCGGGGATGCCCCGGCGACTTTCTCCGCAATCTCCTCCGCAGAGCCGCGCACAATCAGGGACTGTACCCGCCCCATCGCGCCGCGATGCAGCACCTCCAAACTCTCGGGCAGCGCGCCGCCCTCAGGCAGCAGGATTTGCAGCTTCTGCACCGCGCCGCGCATATCGCGCAGGGAGCGCTCGAGCAGCAGCTTGCCCTTGTGCATAATGCCGACATAGTTGCATACGTCCTCTAACTCCCGTAGGTTGTGGGAAGAGACCAGCACCGTTGTGCCGCGCTCCGCCACGTCATTCGAGATGACGCCCCAGACCTGACGCCGCATCACGGGATCCAACCCGTCGACGGGCTCGTCCAAAATCAGCAGCTCGGGCCGCAAACTCATCGCCAGCCAAAAGGCCACCTGTTTTTGCATGCCCTTGGAGAATTTGCGGACGGGGCGCTTCATATCCAGCCGGAACAGCTCCGCCAGCTTCTCGAAGTGTGTCGAATCAAAGCGTGGATAAACGGAGCGGTAGAAGCGCATCATATCCCGCACATTCGCCTGCAAAAAGAAATACAGCTCGTCCGGGATGCAAATCACCCGCTCTTTCAGCGCGGGGTTTTCGTAAACGCGCTCGCCCCCTATCTGCACCGTCCCTGCATCCTGCCGGTAAACACCGGTCAGATGGCGTATCAGCGTGGTCTTCCCCGCGCCGTTGGGGCCGACCAGCCCATACACAGTGCCCGCAGGCACCGTCATCTGAAACCCGTCCAAGGCGCGCACCGTGTCAAAACTTTTGACCAAATCCCTGACTTCCACTTGTAAGCTCATGTGGTATCTTTCCTTTCGTTTAATATATATTTTTTTGGTAATACAACTACGGCAGTATCCCCAAATCCTTCAGTACGGCCATAGTGTTTACAGAATCAGGCTGCAAATTCAGCGATACATACTCTCTGTGCTCTTTTCCCTGCACGATTTCCGATAAGTAAAGCGTGATGTGACATTCGTTCCCCGACGCATCGTAAGCTCGGTAGGGGTAAAACTCCGATAGTATAGTCCCAATCCTGCCACTCTGCATATCCGGGAGTATGCCCTCATAATAGAGCCGCACAGCTTCCGCCGACGTCAAGTTGAATTCACTCGGATAGTTATCACCGTAAGGAAATATGATGTAATTCTCTTGCGCATTCCGTTCCGTATACTCCCTTTGAAATGTGTGCCGCTGTAAAATCGCGTCCGGCGCATCCAATATATCCAGCATTTCCGAAAGTAAGGGTTCTTGGATCATGTCGCTTATACTGCCAAGATAATATTTGCGTGTCACAGTCCGCCCGTTCAAATCATAGGTGAGCGTAATCAGATCGCCGTAATTATCGCCCTTCAAACGCTTCTTGCCCGCAATCACGTCGCCGTGCCAATCGCGTAAAACTCGGATACTCTCGGGATCCGCAAAGGTCGTTCTCTCTCTTTCATAATAGCCGATACCAACAGTTATCGTTGTAATCTGATCCGGCTCCGGTCTATACCGCTCTATACCGAACACATCGAATTGCAGAGCAAGCATCAAAGCCAGCATTACACCCGCGTATACACAGAACCCTTTCCAACTCTTCTTGAAAACACGGGTCGTCTTGCGAATGAGCATCTCAATGCCGAAATAGCCGATAAATCCGCCCGCCAGCAGGCAGAGAAGGAAGGGCATAAAGGTCCCCAGATATTCATATTCAAACACCAGTCCCAGCAAGAAAATGCAAAGGAGCGACGAAGCTAAAAACGCCATCGCATATCTGAATATAGGTCGCAGGGGCTTGACGGCAATGAGCTCGGACGCGCTCTCGAGGTGCCGCCGTCTGTATAGCAGCAGCGCCAAGGCCGCCAAGAGCAGTCCCGCCACAGCGTAAATCAGCAACCATGGGATCATGCGCTCGGGCAAGAATCTACCGCTCTCGTATAAATTGTCGTACACATAGAAAAGCTGCACGATGGGAGACAGGGGGGCAAGCACGGGTTCATCCCACAAGCCTGCTGCTCCGAAAACAAAGAAGCTTGTAGCCCAGGCCGCAAGGGCTTCCACAACAATCGCGCCAAAGTTGACTATGCCATAGAGGAGTAGCATGCCCCCCTTGTTCCCGACAAGCAAGGCGCAAAGCGTGGCAATGCCGAAGAAGCAGATGCTGTTCGCGCAAAGGGTACCGAAGAAAGCAAGAAGCCAGGAAATTTCAAAATAACCCGCTGAGAGTTCCATCACAAGGGCGAGGAGGAATGCGATTAAGTTCGCGCCGATAAGCCAGGTCAAGCCCGAAGCGAACGCGGCAAAGAACTGCCCCTCGCGCTTGGTGGGTAGGTTGTGGATCATTTGGGTTTGCTTAAAATCATAGAGGAAGGAAAACACCGCCAGTGCGCTGACCGCGCCGAAGACGAGATTCATAATCCTCCCGGCAATGAGCCCTTCCTCAAGAAGCAGTTCCCGCATAGAATAATATGCGGTGCTGTCGTAATAATGGCTCCTGCCGTATGAGAATATCGGCAACAGCGTAACGACAACAAAAATCCCCAACGCAAGCGTATACAGCGACCAAATCGGCCAATAGCGTTTCAGATTCCGAAAGAAGATGGTACCGCTAAAGTATGATTTCACCGTTCGCATAATTCGCACCTCCGGGTTCATAGTAAAGAGGGGTAGTAAATTGTGTAACCATTATGCCACCAAAATCCGTGCGAAATGTGAAATAAATGAAAAACGCGCAACAGCTATTACGATAACTTTGTCACTTCAATACGCAAAAAAGATATACTAAACATGGAAACGTGCATCCCGACCCGCATAGAGTTATCTGCATTGCTGATTTCTATCCATGCGCCCATCTGATCGAACTCGAATCCGCATTGCGGCAGCGTGACAAGCTGATAGGTTTTCCATGCGTCAGCGGTGACTAAATATTGCGTGCTTCCTTCCCGGGCAGGATATGCCGCATTTTCAAATTCGACCGCACCATTCGGCAAGGGAAACGGAACCTGAATATCATCAACGGCAAAAATAATGTTACTTTCATTTTCCGACTTGCACTCTATCATGGCAGCTATTTCATACATGCCAACTTTCTCGCTGCCGAACACGGCGCGCAGTATATCATGATTCAGAACAGCGATAATAATTGAGACAGTCAGGACGATCAAGATTATGATAGCTATCAAGATGTTTCTTTTTTTGGTATGCATGATTCCTCCGATAACATTACGGGCGGATACTATCCGCCCGTAACAAAGAACTGAGAACTGAGAACCGAGAACTAATAAAGCTCCCTCGCCACATAATGCGTATGCAACAGTTTATGCGACTTATGCCCGCCGGGTTCGCCCAGATAGCTCCCGTACAGTTCCTTCACGACGGGGTTTTCGTGGCTCTTGCGCAGAACCATCTTCTCGTCCGCGCTGTAGAGGGCCTTGGCGCGCTCCGTGCGCAGGTCGACGGTATTGCGGATATAGCCGGGCTGCAACGGCTGGCCGCCGCCGTTCACGCAACCGCCGGGGCAGGCCATCACTTCGATAAAGTGATAGTCCTTCTCGCCGCTCTTGACCATATCCAACAGTTTCTTGGCGTTCTGGAGACCGCTGGTGACCGCCACGCGCACCTTGATGCCCGCAAGATCGTATTCCGCTTCCTTGATGGCCTCCGTGCCGCGCACGGCCATAAAGTCCAGCTTCTCGAGGGGCTGCCCGGTGACGACTTCCGCCACAGTGCGAAGCGCCGCTTCGCAGACGCCGCCCGTTGCGCCGAAGATATGCCCCGCGCCGGAAGCGACGCCGAAGACAGGATCCGCTTCCTCATCGGGCAGCATATTGAACTCGATGCCCGCCCGCTTGATCATATCGGCCAGTTCGCGCGTCGTAAGCGAAACGTCTACGTCCGCATAGCCCGTCGCGTTCATCTCGGGTCTCTGTATCTCGAACTTCTTCGCGGTGCAGGGCATGATGGATACGACAAAGATATCCGCCGGGTCTATGCCCGCCTTCTCGGCATAATAGCTCTTCACCAACGCGCCGTACATCTGCTGGGGCGATTTGCAGGTGGAAAGGTTTTCAATGAACTCGGGATAATAATGCTCGCAGAATTTAATCCAGCCGGGGGAGCAGGAGGTGATCAGCGGCAGCTTGCCGCCGCCCTTGATGCGCTGCAAAAGCTCCGTGCCCTCTTCCATAATGGTGATATCCGCGGCGGTATCCACGTCAAACACCTTATCAAAGCCCAAGCGGCGCAGGGCAGCAATCATCTTGCCCTCCACATTCGTGCCGATGGCTATGCCGAAGCATTCGCCCAGCTGTGCGCGCACAGAGGGCGCGGGGCCGACGACCACATGCTTTTTGGAGTCGGCCAGTGCGGCCCAGACCTTGCCCGTATCGTCCCGCTCGGTCAACGCGCCCGTGGGGCAGACGGCGATGCACTGCCCGCAGTTGACGCAGGGCGTCGTGGCCAGCCCGCGGTCAAAGGGACTGGCGATATGTGTCTTGATGCCGCGCTCCGTAGCACCGATGACGGCGACATGCTGGTTGTGCTTGCAGACGGCTGTGCAGCGGCGGCAGAGTATACATTTGCTGTTATCGCGCACCAGATGCACGGCGGAATCGTCGATATCCGGCGGCATCTCATCGCCGAATACATACTTTTTCGCTTCCGCGCCGTATTCCTGTGCTAGGGTCTGCAATTCGCAGCTGGTGCTGCGGCTGCAGGATAGGCACTCCATGCGGTGATTGGAGAGCATCAGTTCCAGCGTTTTCTTGCGGCTCTCGCGCAGCGCGGGCGTGTTAGTTTGCACCTCCATGCCCTCGGCGACGGCCTGAATGCAGGCAGCGGGGTTGCTCCGCGCGCCCTTGACCTCGACCACGCACATGCGGCAGGCACCCAGCGGGTTGACATCTTTCAGATAGCAGAGCGTGGGTATGCGTATGCCCGCCGCGTGCGCCGCTTCCAACACAGTGGCGTTGGCGGGGACAGAAACGAGAATCCCGTTGATCTTTACATTGACGTTATCCATAATTTCACTCCCTACTTCTTGATGATGGCGTTGAACTTGCAGCCGTCCATGCACGCGCCGCACTTGATGCAGCGGCTTTGGTCTATATCATGCGGCTTCTTCACGGTACCGCTGATGCAATTCACGGGACATTTGCGCGCGCAGAGCGTGCAGCCCACGCATTTGTCACTTAGTATCTCATAACGGAGCAATTTCTTGCATACGCCCGCCGGACATTTCTTGTCCACAACGTGCGCTTCATATTCATTGCGGAAATAGCGCAGGGTGGAGAGCACGGGATTGGGCGCGGTCTGACCCAGCGCGCAGAGCGCGTTCGCCTTGATGTAGTTGCAGAGCTCCTCCATCTTGTCGAGGTCTTCGAGCGTCGCGTTGCCGTCCGTTATCTTGTCGAGCATCTCGAGCAGACGCCGCGTGCCGACGCGGCAGGGCGTGCATTTGCCGCAGCTCTCGTCGACGGTGAAGTCGAGGAAGAAGCGGGCAATGTCCACCATGCAGTTGTTTTCATCCATAACGATCATGCCGCCGCTGCCCATCATCGAGCCAATGGCGGTCAGGTTGTCATAGTCAATGGCGGTATCGAGGTGTTCTGCCGGGATGCAGCCGCCGCTGGGGCCGCCCGTCTGCGCCGCCTTGAACGCGCCGCCGCCCGGGATGCCGCCGCCTATGTCGAAAATGATCTCACGCAATGTCGTACCCAGTGGGATCTCCACCAGGCCCGTATTGACAATCTTCCCGCCCAACGCAAAGACCTTGGTACCCTTGCTCTTCTCCGTGCCCATGGAAGCAAACCACGCCGCGCCCTTGAGGATGATCTGCGGAATGTTCGCCAGAGTCTCCACGTTGTTGATGATGGTTGGCTTCTCAAACAGGCCCTTGTTGGCGGGGAAGGGGGGCTTGGCTTTGGGTTCGCCGCGGTTGCCCTCGATGCTGGTGATCAGCGCCGTCTCTTCACCGCAGACGAACGCGCCCGCGCCCAAGCGTACCTCAATATCAAAACCGAAGCCCGAGGAGAAGATATCCTCACCCAAGAGCCCGTATTCCTTCGCCTGTCCGATAGCGATATTCAAACGCTTGACGGCAATCGGGTATTCCGCACGGCAGTAGATATAGCCCTTGCCTGCGCCGATGGCATAGCCCGCAATGGCCATGGCTTCCAATACCGCGTGCGGGTCGCCTTCCAAAACGGAGCGGTCCATAAACGCGCCGGGATCGCCCTCGTCGGCGTTGCAGATGATATATTTTTCATCGCTGATATTCTTCGCCGCGAACTCCCATTTTAGTCCGGTTGGGAAGCCGCCGCCCCCGCGCCCGCGCAGGCCGGATTCTTTCATTACCTTGATAACGTCTTCCGGCGTCATCTCCGTCAGCACCTTGCCCAGCGCGGCATAGCCATCCAGCGCAATATATTCCTCGATATTCTCGGGGTCAATCACGCCGCAGTTGCGCAGTGCAACGCGCAGCTGGGTCTTGTAAAAGCCCGTTTCGGAGAGGGCGGGGGGTATCACTTGCTCCTCACCCTGCTCACGGTAGATCAGCCTGTCCACGATGCGCCCCTTGAGGAAATGCTCGTTGACCAGTTCGGGTGCATCTTCCACGGCCACGTGCGCGTAGAAAGTACCCTCGGGATAGACGATCATCACAGGCCCGCGCTCGCAGAGCCCGAAACAGCCTGTGCGGACGACCTGTACTTCTTCCTGCAAGCCCGCCTTTGCCAGCTCCACAGCCAGGGCGTCGGCAATTTTCATACTGCCCGAGCTGTTACAGCCCGTGCCGCCGCAAATCAATACATGTGTGCGAATCATAGTTTACTCCCCTTGTTTTTCTTGCGCGCCGATGGTAAATTCCCATACCGGCTTGCCGCCCTTGAGGTGTTCGTCTAATATGCGGTCGACCATCTCGGGCGTCACCATCACATAGGTCACGCGCTCCTTGCCCGGTTCAAAGACCTCCGCAATCGGCTCCAAACGGCACATGCCGATGCAACCCGTCTGCGTAACGGTCACGCGGTCTCCCAATCCCTTTTGGGCCACCTTCTCCACAAACGCGCCCAGCACGGGTCGCGCCCCGGCGGCAATGCCGCAGGTGGCCATACCGACCACGATGCGCGTCTCGTTGCTGCCTTCACGAAGGGCAACCTTGCCCTTCATCTTCTCACGGATTTCCGCCAGTTCTGCCAATGTTTTCATCGCACAGCTCCTTTTTGTTGTCTTTTATATTTTAGCGCAAATTGTACTGTTCTGTCAAAGCTTCTTTCGCCCAAAGCAGCACTTCGGGCGTATCCAAGGGAATCTCCCCCAGCATTTCGCGCATCTCCCGCGTATCCAATGCCGCTTCGCACGCCGTTGGCGTATCCCAACTGTGTATAAACGCAAAATCCAAGTCCGGCGAGCCCTGTAAAAGCGTGACGACCGTCTCCGCCAAATCCCCCAGCGGCAGCGCGTCTATGTGTCCCGTATCATAGCTCGCATATACGCTCGTACCCGCACCGGGTACGGACTCCACCGAGAACGCCCCGTCCGCCTGTTCCGCAGCCTGCCGCAACAGGGGCAGCCCCAACCCGACCTTGCGCGTCGTGCGCGTCGTGCCAAAGGGCGACTGCGCCTGCACCAGCAGTTCGGCGTCCATCCCGCACCCGTCATCCCTGACGGTCAGGGTCAGTCTCGTCTCGCTTTCCTTTATTGTTATCTCCACCAGCTTCGCCCCGGCATGGATGCTGTTCTGGGCGATATCGAGGATATGGAGGGATAAATCTTTCATTTGCCTATTACCTCAAAGAAACGCTGTCGTATATCTCCCTCTTCCAGCTCGAAAACGCCGTCCGCTTCCCCAATCTCCCAAAGGCGGTGCGCGTCGGAGCCGATGAGAATGCCGCGCCCACCCGCCAAGTCCGCGTTTGCCCCATCCCACAGTTCGGCAAAGGCAAAGGCAGGGGAGGGGGGGAACGCGCCCAGTATGCTCAAGAGCCCGTTGCTCTCGCGGTCGATATGGGCCGGATAGCAGTAGCCCCCATGCGTCTGCACGAAAGCTACGGCGCTCTCCAAGTCCAAATCCGTGGCGGCGGGTAGGTACCAAGGGTCTACTCCGGCAACCGTATCATCCGCCCCATACCATTCCTGCTTCCCGAAGCGCTCCGGGCGGTTGGGCACCTGCATGCGATGCGCCTGCAAGGCTGCGTCAAAGGCCATTGCGTCCGCAAGCTGTGGAAACAGGCATATAAGGTGTATATCCTCCGCCGTCGTCAGTTCGCAGCCCGCAAGGACGGCAATGTCGTAGGCGGCACAGGCGTCCAGAAACGCCGGGCAGTTCTTGCAGCTGTTGTGGTCGGTCAAAGCAACTAATTGCAGTCCCGCCAGCTTTGCCATGCCCGCCAAGTTCGCAGGCGTCATATCCTCTTCCGCGCAGGGCGAAAGACAGGAATGGAGGTGCAAATCGTATTTCACGCGGAGCCTACCCACGCAAAAACTCCGCAATCACCCCGCAAAGCGCAAATGCGGACAGTCCGCTACCCAGCAAATTCACGCCATGCTCCTGCGCCAAGGCCAGCAAATCCGCGTCCGGCCGTACATTCTCCGCCAGCACAACGCAGGCAACTTCGGTCAACTGCGCCACGGCGGCGACATTGCGGTTGCTCATAATGGTCACCCAAGCGTCGCCCCATTGCGCCTTGCCCATCACCCAGCTCAGCAAATCCCCCGCATAGCCGCCGGAAACATTGATCCCCGGTACAGGCAGACAGAAAGGATGCAAGGATAATTTTTCGGCAAATTCAGATACCGTCATCGCTCTCACCTGTCCCCTGGGCCCCGATCCCTGATCCCTCTCCCGTCAACAACCTCTCCAAGCGTTCCTTCATAAACACCACGCAATCGCTCGCTTTCGCCTCCCCTCGCGCCACATCCTGCGCAAAGGCGCGGCAGTTCGGCGCGCCGCAACCGCCACAGTCCCTGCCGGGCAGGGTGGCGGCAATGCGGTTGATCTTCGCCATCATCTCCAAGCGTGATTTGCGATCGCCCGCCAGCACATCGGCTGTACTGAAATCCATGGGCCACATGGTCAGCAGTTCCTGGGGTACCTGCGCGGTTCCGTAGGCCTCCCGGGGCAGTCGGTTGCGGGAAACGGGCAGCAGACGCCGCAGGGTGTTCAGGCGAACGCGGGCGATATAGGGGTTCTCCACATTCAGGAGCCCGCCGACACAACCCGCGTGGCAGGCGCGCAACTCCACAAATTCCAGATCGGGCATACTTCCGGTCTCAATATTATCCAGCACCCGTGTCACATTCTCAATCCCATCCGCCGCCAGATAGCAGTCGTTCATCAGCGCGCTCGCTTCGCCGTGGCTGGCGGCCCAACCCAAGCCTATCTTGCCCACCTCACTGGGCCTGTCCTCCGTACCCGTGAGAAGGGGCCGCAGACGGAAGAACAGCTCTCGCACGGACAGTACATAGTCAATATCCTGCACTTTGCCTTCCGGCGTGTTCTTTACCCAGCTGACCCGCGCGGGGCAGGGAGAGATAAAGGCGGTCTTCACGCGCGCAGGGTCCAAGTCGGGATGCGCGAACAGCGCCCGTTCCCGCGCAAACTTGGCCGCCAGTTCCATGGGCGGCGCAAGCGGAAGCAACCTGTCGCGCAACAGCGGAAAGCGCAGGGAAATCAGGCGCACAATTACCGGGCAGTTGCTGCTGAGCACGGGCCGTGCTACCGTCGGCTGCTGCAAATACAGGCGCGTATATTCCGTATGCAGTTCCGCCGCCTTGGCAACCTCATACACATCCGAGAACCCGACGGATAGCAGTGCGCCCGGCAGCGCGTCTACATCCCGCAACTGCGGGAACTGCCCGTACAGGGTCGGATCGGGCAGGGCGATGATATAATCATTGGCAAAATCCAGTTCCGCCAGCGCATCAAAATCCGCGCTCTTGGCCTTGTGCGGGCAGACGCGTATACATTCGGAACAGTCGATACAGCGCGCGGAATCAATCACGGCCTTGCCGCCGCGTATGCGTATCGCTTCTGTGGGGCAGTGCCGCAGACAGTGCGTGCAGCCCGTGCATTTTTCGCCGTCGGATACGACGGAATGCTTGTACAGTATCATCTGAACGTCATTTCAATCGTCGTCCCCTCACCCACGCGAGAGTCGACCACCAATTCATCCGCAAAGCGTTTCATGTTGGGCAAGCCCATGCCAGCACCGAAACCCAGCGCGCGCACGGAATCCGTTGCGGTGGAATAGCCCGCCTGCATGGCAAGCTCCACGTCGGGTATACCCGGACCCACGTCGCGCAGGATCACGCGCACCGCGTCCTCGTCCACCAGCATCTCCGCTTCTCCGCCGTGCGCGTGTATGACCATATTGATCTCGCCCTCATACATGGCGACGGCGACACGGCGTATCAGCTCGGCGTCAAAGCCCAGTTCGCGCAGACTGCGCTTGGCAAGTACGCTGGCTTCTCCGGCGGAGGAAAAGTCGTCCCCATCCACCTGCCATAAGAAACGGACAGGCTCACTCATGCGTGCGCCCCAAACCGGCATGGTAGAGCCGACCGCAGGCCTCAAAGAGCATGAGCTCGGTCGCCAAAACGCAAATGCCGGCCTTTCGCGCCATTTCCACGGTCTCCTCCAGCATGGGCTTGCCGCGCACAAAGCAAACGCAGGGCGTGTCCAACATCAGGGCGGTGCGTATCACTTGCGGATTGGCAAGGCCCGTCAGCAGTATATCCTTGTGCCCGCTGGCGGCCAGCACATCGCTCATCATATCGGAGCCGCAGGCGGCATAGACGGGCGTATCGAGCAACTCCGCGCCGCAGAGCAGCCTTGCGCCCAATAACTCCATAGTATCACGGATGGTCATACAAAGTGCTCCCTATTCGCGGTATTTGTCAAGGATACCTTTCACTTCCTTCTTGGTCAGGCGGCCATACACATCCTCGTCGATCATGATGACAGGCGCGAGACCGCAGCAGCCCAAGCAGCGCGTGGCTTCCAGCGTAAACTGCATGTCGGGGGTCGTTTCGCCGCTCTTGACGCCGAGCTGCTTTTCCAGCTCCTCCAGCACATCCTGCGCGCCGCGCACATAGCAGGCCGTACCCATACAAATGGCGACGCGGTGCTTGCCGCTGGGCTGCAGGGCGAACATGGCGTAAAACGTGGATACGCCGTAGACATCCGTCAGCGGTACATTGAGCGCGGCGGCGACGATGGCCTGCACCTCATAGGGCAAATACCCGTAAATCTCCTGCGCCCTCTGCATCACGGGCATCAACGCGCCCTTTTCATCCGCCATGCTTGCCGCAAAGGCTCTCAGTTCTGCTTCCTGCTCCGGGGTCCCCTGAAAAGGAAAGACCGTTTTGTTTTCAGACATTCCCATTCCTCCTGTGCGGCAATGCCGCAAAATTACAAATTAGATTATAGCACAATTCTTTTGACAAGGAAAGATGATTTTCATACTTTGTGCAAAGCACCAATTGACAACTTTGCGGCGACGTACTATATTAACAGTATCTTTTAGAGGAAATGCAAAATGCATAAGCTGCTTCTTAAGCGGAGACCAAAAATCGATCGGCGCGAAACCCTGCGCATCCCCCAACGTTCGCCCCGCGTGAAGCGCGCCATTTTGGCCGCGCTGCTGGGCGCGGCGCTGGGCTATGTGGGCCTGACATATAACGGCCTTGA
This sequence comes from Clostridiales bacterium, assembly GCA_009779405.1. GTDB lineage: Bacteria > Bacillota > Clostridia > Christensenellales > CAG-138 > WRCT01. The sequence continues at coordinate 7,832 of WREI01000029.1, read as the reverse complement.
AAGATCCTTCATCACGCAGTTCTCGATCACGCCGGAATTGCTGCTCTGCCTGCTGATGATCCCCTGCGTATATTTCTCGCAGATTTGGCCGGTGCTGGGAACCTTCCCCCTTGTAGCGCTGACCTTGTATCACCTCTGGTTACTCCTTTCCTCTTTCGACAACTTGGACCCGCACTCCGTGGTTTTTGTGGGCATGCTCGCCTGCATCACAGGCATCCTGTACATGTATATGTTCACAAGAAAGCTGGAATATATGATATTTTCCCGCGCCGCGCGCTTTTATATCGTGCTTCTCTGCGTGGGCGTCTTCGTAAATGTCGGGCCTTACTACAGTTTCTCCGTTGTGCAGGACGTCGCCTCCATCCCTCCCAGCATCCTTGCCTGGATGCGAATGCCCATCAAGCCCGCGCGCTATCATACCGATGCCATCATGTTCATCGGCAAGGCGATGGCCGCCATGTGCGTACTTCGGGCGACGGAGCATTGGGCGCATGCCCTCACCCGCGACTGGAACGAGGCGTATTTCGGGGATCCGGGCCTGCGCGGTCTGCGCCACCTCTCCCTCGACTGGATCGCACCGCTCCGAAAATATTGAAATCATGGTATAATCAGCGTATGAGCGAATTCGTCCCCCTAAGCAGTGAAAACATATGCAAGCTTCTGCCCTATTTCCGCAGTCCCGCTTCGCGTGCCTGTGACAGCACCATTGGCGCGGTATACCAGTGGCGCAAGATATACGACACTTATGTGGCGGAGCTGGACGGTCTGCTCCTGATACGCGCCGATTATGAGGGCTTCGGCGAGGGCTATACCTATCCGCTCGGCGAGGGCGATTACGCCGCCGCTCTGACCTGTATGGAGACGGATGCAAGGTTGCGCGGCATGCCCTTCCGTCTCTCGGTCGTGCCGGAGGATGCGCTGCCCTTTCTGCGCAAGCGCTATGGCAATCGCATGCGCGCCGAAACGCACCGCGACTGGGCGGATTATATCTATGACCCGCAGAACTTCCTCGCCTACGCGGGAAAGGCCCTGCATGCCCAGCGCAACCATGTCAACCGCTTTCGGCGCGAGCATCCGTTCGCCTTGGCGTCGTCGGTCACCCCGGAACTGCTCCCGGCCTGCATGGAATTTCTGGACGCCTATGTAGCCGAAAGCGACCCGGTGGATGCGGGCGCTGCCGCCGAGACCGAGGGCGCGCGCGATCTGCTGGTTTTGCGCAAAGAGCTGGGACAAATGGCATACTGCATCATCGAAGACGGGCGCGTCGCCGCTCTCACCATCGGCGAAGTGGCGGGGGATACACTTGTGGTGCACGTGGAAAAAGCCCTAAAGGGATTTGTCGGTGCGTATCCCGCCATCGCGCAGGCCCTTGTGCGGGCGGCGGGGGAGGGCATACGCTTTGTCAACCGGGAGGATGACGCGGGCGACCCCGGCCTGCGCTATTCCAAGACCAATTACCGACCGCTCTACCTGTTGGATAAATACGCGGTCACACTTTCGGATGGAAAATAAAGCTCAGGAAGGAAGATTACCATGATACAAATCGCAATCGTGGGTTATGGAAATGTAGGCGCCTGCGCCGCCGATGCCGTGCGGTTGGCACCGGATATGGAATTGCGCTGCATTGTAACCCGAACGGAGAGCCGCGTCCCGCTCTCACTGCGGCCGCTCTGGGTTTCCGATATCCAAAACATACGCGCCTATGGCGAGGTGGATGTCGCAATCCTCTGCCTGCCCTCGCGGCTCTGCCCCGCAACGGCGGAAACGCTGCTGCAAGCGGGTATTTCCACGGTGGATTCCTATGATATTCACCCGGAGATATGGGCGCAGAAATGCCGCTTGGATGCAGCCGCGAAGGCCGGGAATGCCGCCGCAATCATCGCTGCCGGATGGGATCCGGGCAGCGATTCCTTGCTCCGCGCGCTGATGGAAGCCATGGCCCCGCGCGGGATCACCTATACGGACTTCGGGCCTGGCATGAGCATGGGGCATTCCGTCGCCGCAAAGGCCATCCCGGGCGTGGAAAACGCGCTGTCGATGACCATGCCCATAGGCGCGGGCGTGCACAGGCGCATGGTCTATGTGCAGCTTTCGCCCGACGCTTCCTTTGACACGGTGGCGCAGGCAATCCGCAGCGACCCCTATTTCATACACGATGAAACGCACGTCATACAGGTTGCCGACGTAAAAGCCATGCAGGACATGGGCCACGGCGTACAAATGACCCGCCGCGGCGTCTCGGGCAGCGCGCACAACCAAACGCTCGAATACACCATGCGCATCAACAACCCGGCCCTCACAGGCCAAATCCTCACAAGCGCGGCCCGCGCGGTAACGAAGCAACTGCCGGGCTGCTACACGCTCATTGAGATTCCGTTGATCGACCTCTTGCCCGGAGGAAAGGAAGAACTGGTCAGACGCTTGGTTTGATGCTATAATCCCCCTATGGCCATTCTAACCGTCACGGGACTCGCGGTTTCGTTCGCGACGCAGCTCCTGTTCTCCAATGTGAACTTCGAACTTGCGCCCGGTGAAAAAGCCGGGCTGATTGGTGTGAACGGGAGCGGCAAGACCACACTGTTGCGCGTTGTGCAGGGCTTGGACAAGCCGGACGCGGGTATGGCGCATATGGCCAACGATGCCCGCCTGGCCTGCGCGGAACAGCAAACCGATCCGACGTTGCTTCAAAGCCAAAGCTTGTATGAATATACCGAGCAAGCCTTTTTGCCGCTGATGAACATGGAGGCCGAGATTGACGACATTGAGGGGCGGCTCGCGCGGGAGGAGGGCAACGCCCTGCGCCTTTCCGACCGCCTATCCTCCCTGTACAACGATTATACCGCCAAGGGCGGTCTGACCTTCCGCGCCCGCGCCCGCGCCGCGCTGTTGGGACTGGGCTTTTGGGATGCGGAACAGGCGCGTTCCCTCGCTTCATTCAGCGGCGGGCAGGCGGGTCGCGCGAAGCTGGCGCGCGCCATCCTCACGGAAGCGGATCTGCTTCTTTTGGATGAGCCCACCAACCACCTCGACCTCTCCGCCGTGCTCTGGTTAGAGGATTATCTGCTCGCCTATAAGGGCGCGGCACTGATTGTGTCCCACGACCGCCGTTTTCTGGATAAGGTGACGACGCGCACCCTCGAATTGGAAAACGGGCGCCTATTGTCCGCGCCCGGTGGATACAGCCGCTATACGGAACTGAAACAGGGCAAGCGCGCCGCACAGGAGAAGCTCTATAAGGCACAGCTGAAAGAAATCAAGCGCATCGAGGGCATCATAGACCAGCAGCGCCGCTGGAACCAGGCGCGCAATTTTATCACCATCGCCGCCAAGCAAAAGGAGATAGACCGCATCCGCGCCCGCTTGGATCCGCCCGCGCGAGACCCTGCGGCGGTGCATTTTTCCTTCAAGGCTCGCGAGATCGTCAGCCGCGATGCGCTGATTGCGGAAAGTCTATCCTATGCCTTCGACCCGGTGCAACCCCTCTTCCGAAACGCAAGTTTCCGCGTGGGGACGGGGGAGACCGTCTGTTTGGTCGGCCCCAACGGTTGCGGCAAGACTACGATCCTGAAACTGCTGGCCAAGCGCCTGTCCCTCCAAAACGGGCATTTCCGCTTTGCCGACGGTCTGCAATTGGGTTATTATGCCCAGACGACGGACACCATCATCGGCGGCAACACCGTACTTTCGGAGTTGCAGAACAGTTTTCCGCGCATGGACGCGGCGGAATTGCGCAACGCCCTCGCGCTCTTTCTCTTCCGTGGCGATGAGATATACAAAAAGACCGAAATCCTCTCCGGCGGCGAGCGGGCGCGCATCAAGTTGCTCCAATTGATGCTCTCCGGTACCAACTTTCTGCTCCTCGACGAACCGACCAACCACCTCGACCTCGCATCCGCCGAGACCCTGGAAAACGCCATCGAGAACTACACGGGCACCTGTCTCCTCGTCACGCACGACCGCCACCTCATCGAGCGTCTCGCCGACCGCGTACTATTCCTCGCGCCAAACGGCATACGCGAGCTGGAATTTCCGTTTGAGGAAAGTTATCTGGCGGCGCTATCAAACATTGATATGCCCGTAGGGGCGGATACCATCCGCCCGCCCGAGCCTACTACACCCGAACTCACGGCCCTACCCCCCGAACCCAACACCTACCACGCCCAAAAACACCAAAAAGCGGCCCGCGCCCGTGCAAAGCAAGCCTTGCGCGCCGCCGAAGCCGCCATCATCACAAACGAAACCCAAATCCGTGACACGGAACAGGAGATAGAATCCGCCACCACGCGCGGCGAATATGAGACCCTGGAACCCCTATACGCCCTCCTCAGCGCACTGCAAGAGGAGAACCACGCCCTTTATCTTGCACTGGACGCGGCGGAGCGGGAGTTGGAGACCTACACGTCCGTATAATGTTGCGCCTGCGCGTTCCACATCTCGCAGTATTTTCCGTCCGTATCCCGCAGCAGAACCTCATGTTTCCCGCGCTGAATCAGTTCGCCCTCGTGGAACACGGCGATATCGTCGCAGAAACGGCAGGAGGACAGGCGGTGCGAGATAAACACCGCGGTCTTCTCGCCGATGATATCGTTCAGTTTGGTATACACCTCGTATTCCGAAATCGGGTCCAGCGCTGCGGTCGGCTCATCGAACACGACAAAGGGTGCGTCGCGGTACATCGCGCGCGCAATCGCGACCTTCTGCTCCTCGCCGCCGGACAGGGAAGTGCCTTTTTTATCGCAATCCTTGCCCAACATGGTATTCAAGCCGTCCTCAAGTGTATCCAGCTTTTCCCCGAAGCCCGCGTTAATCAAAGCGGCGCGCACCTTTTCCGCATCATAGCTCTCCGCCGTCGCGACATTGCAGCCCAAGGGCAGCGAAAACAGCTTAAAATCCTGAAACACCACGTTAAACAGACGCGTATAGGCCGTATGGTCATAATTCTGAATATCCTCTCCGTTCAGGCGTATCACGCCCTCGCAGGGCCTGTACAGGCGGCAGAGCAGTTTGACCATCGTGGTCTTGCCGCTCCCGTTCATGCCTACAACCGCCAGACGCTGCCCGGGCGTAAAGCGCAGGCTGACATTTTTCAAGGCATAGCTGTCCGCGCCGGGATATTTGAAGGATACGTTATCAAACTCTATCTCGATATTATCGGCATCGGGCTGTTTGTCGCCGTCCGCCCGCGGGTCGCTCAAATCCAAAAAATCAAAGATGTTCTGCGCATAAATATTATTGTTGAGCAGTTGCCCCATAATGGCAGCGATGGAAGCCATATTGGTGATAATAAAAGTCACCGCGCCGACATACTGCACCACACTCCCGAGCGCGTACATGCCGAACAGCGCGCGCAGACCGATGAACAGATAGACCGCGCCACCGACCAAGGCATTGACCGCGCCTAATATGCTGTCCAGACTTGCCCCCCGCCTGAAAAACCAGATCCACATCTTGCGGTTGAGCCGCTTCTCGAAAATCTCTTCCAGCGCGCCCGCCTGATTGTAGAGACGTATATCCTTCGCGGCTTTATCGGCGTCAATATACTGCCCGTAGAAGTTGAGAAGCGTATTCGCTTTCGGGTTCTCCCGCTGTACCAGTTCCATGGCCTCCCGCTGCCATTTGCGCAGAAAGAACGGCGTCAAAACACTGAGGATGGCCAGCAGAACCAGGACGAGCGTCGCCGCGGGCGAAGTCACCCAGTTTTGCACGTATCCGGCGGCCGGTATAAACAGCCCCCCCAGCAATACAAATGAGAGCAGCAAGGTGGCAATTATCGTGCTCAACATCGGCAGATAATATATCAGGTTGTAAAGCCCCAGCCCGTTCCCGTTGGCACGGGCGCGTATATCCGCCAGCATCTGGTTGATAACGCTGTCCTCCACATGCGGGTAGTCCATCTCCATATACCGTTTTGCGTACAGGAATTCCAGTCTGTTGTAATTGTAATCCCCGCGGGCTTTCAGGCGCTGCTGTAACAGGGCGTTGATAGCCGACAACAAAAAGACAGAGAGCAGTGTCGCCGCCACATAGAGGAGTATGCGCTGTACATCCCGCGCGCCCGCCAGCTCATTGAGCACCTGCGCGGAAAAGAACAGCGCTATCAGCGGCTTTGCGGCGTCTATCGTGCTGCTGATTACGGTCAAGCTGAGAAAACACGGCGGGCAAACCTCGCGCAGAACGCGGAAGGCGCGGGCAAATATGCGCAGATGCTGCTTGAAACCAATTTTCTTGCTCATAACGCCACCTCCATATCTTCGCGGTAATAGTGCGCCTGCACCTCAAACATCTCGGCATATTTGCCGCCCAAAGCCATCAATTCATCGTGGCTGCCCATTTCGGCGATGCCCTGCTTGTCTATAAACAGAATACGGTCGCAGAAGCGGGTGCTCGCCAGTCTGTGCGAAATAAATATGGATGTTTTGCCTGCAGTCAGCGCGGCATATTGCGCATAGACCGCGTTCTCCGCAATCGGATCCAATGCGGCGGTGGGTTCATCCAGCACGATAATCGGCGCGTCCTTATACAGCGCGCGGGCGAGCGCGAGTTTCTGCATTTCGCCGCCGGACAGCGCCACGGCATCCTTGTGAATCTCCTTGGCCATCATCGAGTTCTCACGTTCGGGCAGGCTCTGCACCTTGTCATATAGCCCCGCCCTTTGCAGGCAATCCATAACCCGCGCCATATCGGTCTGCGCCGAGGGCGCCTGGGATATATTCTGCGCGATACTCTCGGCAAGGATATGAATATCCTGAAACACGGCGGAGAACAGGGTGAAATATTCGTCGCGGTTGAACTTGGAAATGTTGATGCCGTCCACTTCGATGTGTCCGTTATTCGGCTGATACAGCCCGCAGATCAGCTTGATCAGCGTGGTCTTGCCCGCGCCGTTCGCGCCGACAATGGCAATGCGCTCCCCGGGCCGGATATGCACGTTCACGCCTTCCAGTGCGGGCGTGGGCGCATTGGGATAGGTATAGCCTACATTTACGAGCTGTATACCCAATGCCCCCGCCGTGGGCAGCGCTTCGCCTTTTCCCGTATTGAAGCGATCCTCTACGGTATAAAATTCGCGAACGTCGTTCATTTCCGAACAGGCTTTGAGTAAATCGCTGCTCTGCACAATAAAGCCGGAAATCCAACCCGCAAAGCCGCCTATCGCCGCGAAGACCAAAACGAAATTACCGAGCGTGACCCTGTCCGCCAGCAGCAGATAGATCAGATAGGCATAGGCCGCGCCGTCCCGCAGTAAAATCAGCGCGGCGCCGACAAGCGCGGCGCGCGTATTGCGCCAATGGATGCGGCGGTTTATCGTCTCCGTTTCTTTCAAGAAGCCAAACATAGTCCCGCGCAGCCAGGCATTCATACCATACATGCGTATGTCCTTCGCGCCGTCGGGTTGCAGCAGGGCGTCCTCCAAATACCGGAACTTGCGCCGCTTGTCGGATTCCTCCTCGCGGTGTTTGTCATAATATTTCCGCGCCATGGAGAGGAAGATCCAGTTGATCGCCGCGGACGCCGCCAGCAGCACGAGTATCAGCGGGTGTATGGTCGTAATCACGGCGCCATACAGCAGCAGGCCGAAAAAATTGACCAGCATATTCACAGCATAGCGTGGGATATTGTTGGGCATGGCGTGGTTGCTTTGCAGACCACGCTGTGCCTTGTCCTCAATCTTTTTGACCTCTGGATCCTCCATCAGCTCATAGTCCATGTGTATGCGCTTTTTGACCTGTTGGTCGAGTTCGTCGAGAATGGCAAAGGTGCCTACAGATTCGTTGACGATCATATCCGTATAGCTTCGTATTGCCGAAACCACAACCAGCAGCAGCGCGGCG
>WREI01000028.1 GCA_009779405.1 Clostridiales bacterium | reverse complement strand
TTCTAAGACTGACCACATCCTGTCTGTTATATCGTGTCGCCGATGTGCTGCCTCCATTGAGAACCTCCTCTGTGGTTTTCTCTATTCTATCATAAATTCATTCTCGTGTAAACGCTATCTAGCAGAACAGAAAAAACTGAAAATAAAGAACAAAACCCGCGCCGTTCTTTTGCAGGAAATCGAAACGAAAATGAATTTCCCGGACACGCGCAATCGAAGCGTATTTTGTTTCAACCAAAGAAACGAAAGCGGCATATATGCCCATCACTGGGGAGGAGAACTGTTTGTCCGCGCTGATGGAGAACTAACGCCCTTATTTACAAAAGAAGTCCGCTTCTATTCTTGGTTGGAAAGCTTCATCATCATGGATACAGACAGGAAAATTGCGATTGACTTCGGAGCGCGCTATATAGGTCCGATGTCTGCAACAATGACCATAAAACGCTTTGTAACAATTGACGGAAAGCGTTATGACATAAACAGCCATGTCGTGCGGCTCAACAGCGCAGGCGACTTAATAGGAGAATTCAATATCCCTGAAGGATATTACATAATACAAAACGGCATTGCAGGAGAGGATATTTTCTGCCGCACGCATAATAATGAGGGCGCAAATGCAATTATGCGCCTGCGCTCGGGCAAGGTAATATGGGAAAAGACCGTGCTGACGTGCTATTTCTATATCGAGCCTATTCTGCATCAAGGGTACATTTATTTCAGCGACAGAAGAGAGGATGGCGGCACCCTCTGCAAAATGGATTTGGACGGCAATATCGTAGCAAGTCTGCACTTGGACTGCATACGTGACGAATCCAAATTATTTTTCGGTGAAGATTCCATATATTATATGGGAGATGTGATCCGGGAAGACAGAGTGTACAGCAAGTTGGTAAAGTTGGATTTTAACCTAAACTATGTGTTGCATAAAAATCTGCCGGAAGACTTGTACTTTTGCAGCATAGACACATTGGATGAAACAAGGGGCATGCTGTATTGCATCTCGTATATAGCTCGCAAAACCCTTATTATCAACACGGATACGTTTGAATACATTGACAAAAAGCAGTCCTTTGCTGTGTATGGCTTGCGACCGGCGGGAGAAAAGGGTGAATACCTGCTGTTTTGCTATTTATCAACACTATATGTTATGGATTTGGACATGAATCTAATATCCAAACACAAGCTGAAAGGACATATTTGGAGAATCGAAACGGAGGGGAATCGCATTTTCGTTATCACAGGTACAGGGGATATATCTTGTTGGGGTGCAAAAGAAGATACCTGCTATGCGCGCCTGTACGAGATATGCGAAGCATAAAGCACAACGATAACCCGTAGGGGCGCAACGTCTCCTGCGGAGCCGTTCGCAATCCGTCCGCATTGACGTCAAATGCACCATCGGAAAGGGCATCATATGAAACAACCAATCGAGAAGATAATCTTAACAAATGAAGAGCGCCGATATTTTGGATTGAATCCCATCGAGTCAACATGGGATCGTGTCGAGATCAAGGAAAGCTTTGCGGTGTACTTTGATGGGGATATGATTCGGAAAACAATCTCTTGCCAAACACGCTCAGATGCAGGGTATGAGAATTACCTCCAATACACCGAAACTGACAATCAAGTCCAAACGCGTGGGCGCAATATTGTGTTACCCCGTACCGATAGAGGCAAAGAGAAAAAGCTAAATTACACTTCTATTGATAGTATGAACCCAACAGGCTGTGTGTTTTATGTGGTATTTGGATTTCCGAAAGCAACAGCTCGCCTGTATGTAGGTAACAGCAGAAATTCTATCACCTTGCCAATTATTTTTCCTAATAATATAAGTACTTTTGCCGCATTTCGGAAATGGCTTCCTGGCTACATCAGCACCTGCCCGACGGATTATTTTGATAAAGTCGAACGGATGAGAAATTCGCCCCATCGCACTGTGAAATATTACAACGGTGATATTTTTCGTTTTGAGATTGACCTGGAGCACTACGGCTTTGGCTTGATCATAGGACAAATTAGGAAAATGCAGAAGGACGCTTTGCTCTCGAAAGAACATATCTTCAATGACACAATGTGTGTTCCGCTCTTGGTGCGTTTGTACCTGTTAAAAACTACGGATAAGAATATGAGCGCGGAGCAAATTGCGGCGCATCCACTTGGTAAAACATTTATGATGACGGATGATTTGGTTATTTGGGGCGCATATGATATTGTGGGAAGCAAGACTTTGACGGAGACGGATATTGATTTTCCCATACAAGTTGGAAGATCCATTTCAGCAATAGATTTTGATCACGTCCGAATTTGCTGGGGTCCCGGTATAATTGTTCGGCGAAATGCGGAGGATTTCCCCAAATTACCTTTTAAACTGATGCGGCATGGTGTCAGCCAAATGATACATTGGTTCGAAATGGAGAGAGCCATGGGGAATGCACAAGCAAAAACAGGCCTGGACGAATCGGAGCAAATCGCGTTTCGGTATTTCGACCTTCCCTTGGATATGACTTTTGATGTGTTCAACCGACAATATGGTGGAATGACACGCGAGGAGTACGCGGTTTATGCCAATAAAGCCGGGAGGGGAAAATCGTAGGGGCGGATAATATCCGCCCGCCATATCAGAAGTTCTAAATACTTCCACCTACAACAACAATGTGGAAACTACCATAAGCCCACAAAAAACCAAAAACAAAATCACTGACCAGTTCCCGAATGAAAGTCGGGAGAAATGCGGCAGGCTTGCACGCTGCAGGAGACGCAGTTTTTTGGCGCGTTTTATCAGCAGTACGCCGCCCGCTATGCACAAGCCGATCATAATAAATCCATACAAGGCAGTGAAGTTCATATATGCAGTCTCACTTAACTCACGAAAGGCAAGCAGGCTGACAAAGCTCAGCGTGTTGTTGAGGATATGCAGCACGAGACAGAGCCAAAGCTTCCCATAAGTCAGATACACATGCGCGAGGATGATACCCGCCGCTGCAGCATTGAGGGACTGCGCGATATTCCCGTGCATGGCGCCGAACAGGATACCCGAAAACAGCATGGCGGGTACATGCCCGTACTGCGCCGCGCGATCCAGCAGCAGCTTGCGGAAGAAAAATTCTTCGCATAGGGGTGCGATAACGACGAGATAGAGAAAGAGCGTCCACGGCGATAGCTCCAACGCATATGCGGCAAGAATATCCGATATATTCCCGCCGCTCACACCGGGCAGCTGTGAGAGCAGCCATTCAATGCCCGTCCCGATCAGATTGGCGCTTGTCGTCAAACAGATAACCATCAGGAAATACAGCGGAATCGTGCCGCCGCGAACAGGGCGCAATTCCCGCTCATCGGAACCCGCCTGTGCTATGGTGGGCCGCTTGCGCAGTATCAGCCACGCAAGCGGCAGGCCCAACACCCAAAGAGACAGCGAGGAGAGGAGCATGTTTGCATCAGAACCCATATCGATCAAATTGCCGATAATTTCAACCAGCACAGCGCCGAGGATATTGCCCGCGCCCCAAAGCACCAGCACAGCCGCACCCAAGCGCGCGAAGTGGCGGCGGACAGCGCGACGGGTGTACAGCAGTCCTTCCATATTCACACCCCTCCTATTGCTGAAAGAATGCCCCCATTGACAATCAAATCCCTGACCGCCAATATATCCGGCGTCAAAATCCTATCCTCCTCCAAATGCGGCACAAGGGCGCGGATTCGCCCGTGCACCGCCGCCGTGCCGCACCCCGGGCGCAGGGGGGCGAGATAGTCCACGCCCTGTGCGGCTGCCAGCAGTTCCGCGGCCAGCACATGGGTCACATTATCGAGTATCTCCCGCGCCTGTCGTGCGGCGATTGTCCCCATACTCACATGGTCCTCCTGGTTCGCGGAGGTGGGGATGGAGTCGCAGGACGCGGGATGGCAGAGCACCTTGTTCTCGCTGACGAGGGATGCCGCCGTATATTGCAGTATCATAAACCCCGAATTCACGCCCGGATAGGCGGTGAGAAAGGCGGGCAAATCGCTCAAACTGCGGTCCAGCAGGCGGCTGATGCGCCGCTCCGAGATATTCCCCAGCTCCGCAATTGCCACTTTCAGATAATCCATCACTAATGCGATGGGCTGCCCGTGGAAATTTCCGCCGGAGATAATCTCGCCCGTGTCGGGCAGCGCAATCGGATTATCGGTGACGCTGTTCATCTCGGTATCCACGGTCTCGAGCGCGCGGCGCAACGCATCTCGGCTCGCCCCGTGCACCTGCGATACACAGCGTATGGAATAGGCGTCCTGCACCTTGTCGCAGTTGGCATGGCCGGTGATGATCTCACTGCCCTCGGTCAGGTGCAGGATATGCGCCGCCACGTCCATTTGCCCCTCGTGTGGGCGTATCGCCGCAATGCGCGGGTGGAACGCGGCGCGCGTGCCGCGCAGTGCTTCCAAGGACAGGGCGGCGGCGATATCGGCGACCTGCATCACGCGCCGTGCGTCATAGCAAACCAGGGCCGCAATCGCTGTCATCACCTGCGTGCCGTTGATCAGCGCCAGCCCCTCCTTGCCCGCCAGCGTGACGGGCGCAATCCCCGCCGCCGCCAAAACGGGCGCACAGGGCACTTCCTTCCCATCATGCACCACAAACCCCTCGCCCAGCAGCACGGCGGCCATATGCGCCAGCGGCGCCAAATCCCCGCTCGCGCCGACCGAGCCCTTGCAGGGGATAACGGGATAAATATCGTGGTTCAGCAAGTCCGCCAGCGCCTGCACGGTCTCGGGCCGTATGCCCGAATAGCCCATGGCCAGCGAATTGATGCGCAACAAAATGATGGCCCGCGCCACATCCTCGGGCAAGCGCTCGCCCACGCCCGTGCAATGGCTCAGAATCAGATTGCGCTGCAATCTCTCGCGTTCGGCATGTGGGATAAAGATCTTGCTGAACTCCCCAAAGCCCGTATTGATGCCGTAAACAGGTGTCTCGGATTCCACAATCTTATCCACCCAAGCACGGCTTACGGCAAGCTTGTCCAAGGCGTCCTGCGACAATTCCACGCGCTCGTGTTCCCGCGCAACGCGGACGACATCGTCGATAGTCAAAGATCCGTTACCGATAATGAGCATATAGTACCTCCTGCATCTGTGTTCACATAGGGGGCGACGGCTCCGCAGGAAACGTTGCGCCCCGCTGAATTCATTGTTATAACGTTACCAAGATGCCCTGATATATTTTATCCGCCAACTCCGTCCCCTCCGCCAGCAACGCTTCGCCTTCGTCCCGATAGCGAGCAACGAAATCCATATCCTTAATACTGCCGAGGTTGATGCAAACATTCAGCCAAGCGCCGCGCAGTGCCGCGCTCAGCCCCAGCGCGGCCACGCCCAAATCGCTGGCGGCGTTGGTGTTATAGCCCTCCATGGCGGTCTCGGTCAGGCGCAGGGCTTCCACAGCCGCGCGCATAATCGCGCAGGGCGTCTCGGTGCTCACTTGCAATGCGGTCTGTATGGTCTCCCGCCGCGTCGCTTTTTCATCATCGCTGCCCTTGGGCAAGCCAAAGGCGGCGGTCACTTGGTTGAAAGCCTCCGCATCGGCATCCATCAGCGCCAACAATTCTACGCGCAGCCGCCCGCCTTCCGCCAGCACGCCCTCCATGCGCGCCTGATGTGCGGCATATTTGGGCTTGCCCACGGTCAGCGCCGCGACCATGGACGTGAGGGAAACCCCCACGGCCCCCATCAGCGCGGAAGCGGTTCCGCCTCCCGGCGCGGGCGCGTCGGAGGCGAGAAGGGCCGTAAAATCGGTGATAGTCATTTCGTTCAGCATGGTGTAATCTCCTTGTTAGTTGGTTTTTGATTCAAAAAGTTTTTGCACTTCCATGATACCTTGTTTTATCCAAGCAAGCAACTGTTTCGCCTCGGCGTCACTCGGGGCTTCCTCCGTCAGGCGCTGTACATCCACCCAAACATCCTCAATGCGTCGGCGCAGGGTGTAGAAATACAGCAGTGCACGGTTGATATGATATCCGCCCCGCGCCGCAGCGTATGCCGCGAGCAGCGTATCACCATACGGATGCCATGCGTGGATGAAGAGGTCGGCCTCGGCGGGTGCAAGGCGCAAATCCTCCCAATCAGCCAGAACAAGACGTTCGCCTTGCATCACGTTGTTCCCATGCGCATCCCCATGGCAGAGCACCAACGGCGCATATCCCACCCGGTGCGTGTTGCGTAAACGCAGAGCTTCCCGAATTGCGGCGCGGAGCATATCGGCATGCGGGTGCAGAAGCGCAAAAAGCTCGGCATGTTTCGCAGCGGCTTCACCCAAATACCGGGCAAGACGCTCGCAGAAAGACAGAGAAACATCCTCGGCAAGCCCCTGCGCTTCAAAAGGCACATCGGTGTCATGCAACGCTGCCAGTATTCCCGCCAACTCCGCAGTCTGGGCGCGCGTCATGCCCTCTATGCCCGGCGTCTCACCGTGTACGAATCGGAAAACTACATAGACAAGCCCGTCTGTTTCGGCCTTATATCTTCCTTGCAGCGATGCAACCGGCTGGAGTATGTGCCGACACAAAGCCCGGGACGCCGATAAGCGGTCGAGCACAAGCATACATGATTCGATTCGTTCGATAAAAACCCGCGTGGTCGGCAGGGCTGCGTCATAGGCCTTCACAAAATAATCGATGCCGTTCGCGCCGGTGACACGATAGGCCGCCTTCGCGGAAAAGCCGCCCATCGCGGGCATGATGGAAACAGCATCTATGCCGTATGCAGACTTCAAAAATGTCCTATCCATTTTCTTCTCTCTGTCGTATAAGAAACAGAATCCAATATGTTATCACTCCCAAAAGCGCTATGATCAAAAAATCAATCAGTGCAAGCGGACAGGCTCCAATGGGATTGAATAGGAAGCCCACCCCAAAGCGATACAGATTCCAACCCATCATAACCATTTCCCCGATATACATGAAAACGGTTACGATGCTTGCCGCGATAGAGGGGATAAGAACTGAAAACAGCTTCCGACGTCCGTATAGCAATGTTCCCGTATATACGCCGACGATAATCCCGAACAACAGGAAAAACACTGCCATCAAAAGCGCTGATATAGGTGAGACGAGAATCTCGCCCATTCGGAAAAACGCGGTAAAGCAAGCGAAAACGCAGAGTCCGATGAAAACCAACACGAAGATAAACTGCGTAATGAGCGGCTTCCTTTTCTTGTAGTTCCGGTCACGGGACGTTTGATAAAACCCGTAAACAACACTCAGGACGGATACGATAATAATTACGGAAATCATATAAAAGTGCAGCTTAAATACAGGGCCGTATTCTGTGATCAGCGGGTTTTTCAGTATTCGCGCGGTCGGCTCCTGCGGGATTGTTATTGCATCTGAGAGCGGTATTGGTTCCTGTAACGACGTTTGCGGGGAAATTAGGATTTGATCGGTGACAATCGGTCGAAACGCACACATAGCCCATTGCCAGGTTTCAATCGTATCGGGTGTCCATTCTTCATCTCTTATGGCTGCAAGCTCTTCCGGCGTCACAATTTGGATTGGCTTGCTTTCCGAAAACACAGTCACCTTCTCGAAAGTAAACTCCGCACCAAAAAACAGCAGCAGAGCAAGCACAGAAACCGCGGGCAGCGTGAAGCGTTTGCACAGCTTACAGAGAAGCGGTAACAAGGCCACGCAGAGTATCAGGGCAATGCAAATTGGCGTATACGGGATGACATATTTCGGGTATTCCGTCGCGTTGACGCCGCCGTTTTGTACATATGCTATCAACATCACAACGCCCATATAAATCGGATACGCCGAAGCCAGTAAAACCGCTCCCAAAGAGATGAAATATGTTCTTATCGTTTTTGATTTCATTCCTATGCCCCTCTTTCCACTTACTTAAAACCTTTGCTCCAACACCTGCGCCCCGTATTCAAAGTCCTCCAACTGCAAATAATAAGCCGCGCTGTCGGCTAAGGCCTTCACAGGCGTCAGCCCAACTATCTCGCTGCCCAGAATGCGCACGCCCCAGCGCGCGGCCTCAAAGCGCACGGCCTCGAACACGCGGTAGAGCGGCGTGCCCTCGAAGTTGACCATGTTCATCGAAACCTGCACAATGTTCCGCTCGGCCAGCGTCACGCCCATGGCTTTGCAGTGCTTATAGCCGCCGCTTGACCCGCGTATGCTCTTGGCAATGGCGTTGGCGACCTCAATATTATCCGTGTCTAAATTGATATTGAATGCGATCAACGGCATGCGCGCGCCGATGGCCGTCACGCCCGCGCTCGGGTGTGGTGCGGCTTCGCCAAAGTCGGGCGCCCAATCGGGCGACAGCATTTTCTTAGCCATCCCCTCAAATTGCCCCTTGCGAACGGTGGAAAGGTTCTGCCGCTGCGTATTGCGCGCCGCCGATTCATACAGGAAGACGGGAATCGCAAGCTCCCCGCTCACGCGCTCGGCAAGCGTCTCCGCCAACGCGATGCACTCTTTCATATCCATCTCGCGTATCGGTACAAAGGGGATGACGTCCGTCGCGCCCATGCGCGGGTGTTCGCCGGTATGCGTCCGCAGGTCAATCAACTCTGCCGCCAGCTTGCACAACTGAAATGCCGCCTCCGCCACCGCCTCCGGCGCGCCCGCCAGCGTAAACACGCTGCGGTTATGGCTCGCGTCCGCCGACCAATCCAGCAGCGCCGCGCCCGGCACGCTCTGCGCCACCGCCACCAGCGCCTGCAAGGTCTCCGCGTTCCGCCCCTCACTGAAATTGGGGATACATTCTACGATTTTTGCCATAACTTCCTCCTATATGATTTTTTACATATCTTCAATACACGGCAGATCGGGCACAAACTCCGAGGGCAGCCCCAATTTGCGGAAATAATCGCACATAGCCATACACGCGAATTTCTCCGACGAATAATGTGTTCCGCCCAAGAGATAGATACCATGCGCTTGCTCCAAGCTATGAACCTCGGAAGAACGCGCGTTGTGCAGCGAAATGCCCGTTATCAGTACGTTGATATCGTTTTCGATCAGTTCGCGGACAACGGATACGTCATTGCCGCCCCCCGCGCAGATGCCAACCCGTTGCCGCCGTATCGCGCCGTCCCCGTAGGCATACAGCTTGGTTTCATGTCCGACCGCCTGTGCATATTTTGCCTGCAAGGCATATATGTCCTTGCAGTCAGTTATCCCGATCACGCCGCACAATGCGCCGTCGGACGCGGCAAAGGGTCTCTTAACGGCAATGCCGAGCGCGTTTGTCAAAGTCACGCTCGTGGAATACGGGCCATAGTTATCCAGTGGGTAATGGAAATTATACAGGGAAACGCGGTTCTTCCGCAAGCGTTCCAGCAATTCTGAGTTCATTTGATAAAATGCCTTGTTCGGTTCCCGGTTCAAAGCCCAGTCCTGCGGATGGTGCAGAAACAGCATGGCGTCCATCACATTGTCCTCTGCAATCTTTCTCAAAACCAAGTCGGAGGGAAACACAGCCGTGTAAACCTTGTGAATTTCGTCGGCGAAGTCGCACAACAGGCCCATACTGCGCTGCTTAAAGTTGTCGCAAATGTATTGCGCAATTTCGGACATCCCATACAGATACCAATCCTCGGTGATCCCCGGTTGGACAAAATCCTTCTCCAATTGACCGTATAGTGCAGCGGCTTTCATGGCTTGCTTAGTTCCTCCTATAAAGCATGATTATATGTCCGAAACCCAAGCGCGGTATATAGCTCTCTTGTGCCGGGATTTTGTGCCCGAAGCGTGATGATTCTTGCGCCATTGTCAAAAGCATAGGCAAGAGCCTCTGCGCAGACAGCCTTTGCCAACCCCTTTCGTCTGTAATTCGGCGCGGTGGCAACAAACTCAAGCGAGCATATCCCATCGTTATCCATAACGGCAGCAACCGCAACCACCGCATCCCCGTCATAACAAGAGAAACAATGTATCAATCCCTTCTCACACCAAGGATAATGATGTATGGGGTGAATATCCGCATACCCGCCGGACATAATTGTATTCACAGCGTTTGCCCACGTCGCAAACCTGTAAGCATCCTTGACTTTTACAATTTGCAAATCGGCGGGGTTTGTGCCCGAATCATGCAGTTCGCCGGGTAGCATCGCCATATATAATTCATCGCCATCCGTCAGAATGCAGGCGTTCTCCTTCTCCCTTCCGTGCATCAGCCGAAACAGGGCATTGGAAGCCTGCAAATCCCACCAAACGGGTATATCCAAGGCTTTAATGTTTTCTATGATTTCCATCTGCCCTTTTTCTGGCGGATTTTCAAGCCGCACATCAAAAACAAACTCCACACCCTGTTCCCCTTGCTTTGGACGGATGAAACTGTAAAAATCGTTTATATGATACTCCATGTGTGAGGCATCCCCGAAAAAGCGCAGATAAAAATTTGCCCCGTCGTTCACATAGCATATGATTTCATGTTCGGTCATACTGTTTTCTCCCTATTTCCTGAAATCATCCGCCTGATAATGATTCCGCCTCGCCACCAACCGGTTCCAGCGCATGGTTTCATTGTTGTGTGTCGGATCATATTTATCCATAATCTTCGCCCATTGCCGCGTCACGCGAACGCCGTCGCCGTCCAAATCATCGCCCGCTTCCACGGTGAATAATTTCGTCTTCTCAAAATGCCATTTCCACCAGTCCAGCGAGTGGAAATAAAAGAAATCCGGCCACCAATCGGCTTCCATATCAGCGGGAACCTTCCCGGCAAACTCTGCATCCGGCCCCCAAACCGCGATTCCGAACTGCCCCTCCAGTCTGAGCAGGTGCGCCATATAGTCTATCAGATAATTGTCCGCCGTGCCATACATCTGAAAGGAATTGATGCTGATGATCGCGTCAAAAAAATCATTCGCATACGGCAAAGCGTGCGCTTCGCCGTAAATCGGAAAAACCAAGTCCTGCACACCGGCTTCACAAATGCGTTGCCAGTTGTCCGACGGGCTTATCCATAAATCGTTTGCGAACACGGTCACGCCAAACTCTTTCGCAAGAAAAATCGAAGTCAAAGCCTTCCCGCAGCCCATATCCAGCACGCGCATACCCGGCTTCAAATCCATAATCCGCGTCAGCGACTCCGCCAGCCAAAGGCATTGCCCGCCCATCTTATTTTCAAACATCCACTCGGGATCGTATTTCGCGGCAAGCGGATACTTCCCGTCAATAATCAGCTTCATCTTTTCTTCGTGGGTCATCATTACTTTCCTCTCTTGCACAAACAAAACGGATGCCCTTCCGTGTCGAGCAGTGTCACAAAATGTTCGCCGCCATATTGTTCGGCGGCCTTGGCCGCGCCGAGACGGATGGCTTCCTCTACGGCAAACTGCAAATTGTCCACTTGAAAATTGAAGTGCATTTGCTTTTGCTGTTCGCCGGGCTGCTCCGGCCATACGGGCGGAATATAGTCAAAATCGCATTCCATGAAATGAATGACCATCCTGTTTTCGCCTATCAGCGCCGTCGGATGAAAATAGCGATCCCATTCTGTCAATTCGGCGTAAAACGCGCGAAGCGTTTCGGACTTTTTGCAATCAATGTTGACAGAAATGTTCGGGATCGCACCATATCCCTTTCTTTCATAATAGAGGTCAAACTCAGATTTTGTTTGCGGCCGCTGGCACAGGCAGAACGGATGTCCCTCCAGGTCCATCATCGTGACAAACCACTCGTCGCCGTATTGCGCAGCGGCCTTGACCGCGCCGAGATGGATGGCTTTTTCCACAGCGGAAGGCAGTTCGTCCACCAAAAAATCCAAGTGCATCTGTTTCTGTTGTCTGCCCGGCGTTTCCGGCCAAATCGGCGGCACATAGGGGACATCGGTTTCTGCAAACAGAATCGTCAGACCGTTGTCCGTTGTAAGCGCAAGGCAATCAAATGCAATTATTTTCTCCCAACCCATCAGATCGGCGTAAAAATCGCGGGCGCGGCTCGCGTGATAGCAGTCGATCATAAGGTCGCCGATGGTTAAATTCGGTATCAAAGCTCCACCTCCCGCCACAAAGCAGGCCGCACCCCGCCCTCGCCCGCAGCGTCAAGCGTAATACCGTGTCCGCGCATATAAATCGCGCCGTCATCGCCGACACAAACGGCAAGATTATCGGCTGAATCATCGGCCCGCAGCCACCACCATGCAGGCGCGCCGCTGTCCGCATCCATCGCAACCCGCGCAGAATTGAACGCATCGTCAATATACATCGCCCCCGCCGCCAGTTGCCCGCTGTCCCCGAAATACTGCACGACCTCCTCCACGCTCAAAAGAAACAGTTCCCCGACGGCCAGCTCATCAAGATACTGCCGTATATCCCCATACGCCCGCCGCCCGATAATTATATCGCTTATAATCAACGCTTTTCCATCCCTCACATCCAGCACACGCCAGTCGTATCCGCGCAATTGTATTGTATCACCCTGCTTTAGCGAAGCATACGAACCTATGCTTTTCCCAATCCGCATCTCCGCCCGCCACTGTGGGGGCGCGGCATCGTCCCCCCAATATTCGTCCAGCAAAGTAATTTTGTCGCCCGCGAATTGGAAAAATGATACGGCATGAAAGGCAACATCGCCCTCCTGCAATGTGGCCTTAACAACAGAAATCACGGTATCGTCAAAGGAAAGCAGTTTCTCAACCGCAATCCGCCACTTGCCCGGATACGCCCCGTTCGCCAAAACAAATTCCGGTACAGAAAAACACTCGTTCGTATTGTGCCAGTTGATCACGGCGGAATCCGTAAAATATGCAGGCAGCGCGTCCCAATTTTGCCTGTCGATGTGGTTCCATAATTCAGATACGGACTGCTTATGATTCATAGACTTTCCCTTTCTTGATCACCCTATTCACCAAATTCGACCCGAACCGGTAAAAAATATAATCCAAATCCGGCGCGTCCCAAAGGACAATATCCGCCTGCTTGCCGACTTCCACACTGCCCACGCGCCCCGCCAGCCCTATTGCCGCCGCCGCGTTGAGCGTGACGGCGCAGAGGGCCTCCGCGGGCGTAAGCCGATAACCCAAACAGGCGAGGTTCATGCAGAATTGGAGGTTGTTGGACGGGCAGGAGCCGGGGTTGAAGTCGCTCGCCACGGCCACGGCCATCCCCGCGTTCAGCATCTCCCGCGCGGGCGCAAAGGGCTTACCAAGATAGAAGGAGGTCGCGGGCAGCAGTACGCCGATGACATTCGCCGCCGCCATCGCCGCCATCTCCCGCTCACCCGAGGCGATCAGATGCTCCGCGGAAACCGCCCCCAGGTCGGCGGCCAGCAAACTGCCGCCTATGGGGTTGATCTCGTCCGCGTGTATCTTCAAGCCCAGCCCCTGCGCCCGCGCCGCCAACAGCACACGCCGTGCTTCATCCACATCAAATACGCCCGTCTCGCAGAACACATCGCAGAATTTCGCCAAGCCCGCCCGCGCCACAAGGGGCATCATCTCCTCGCAAACCAAATCCAAATAAGCATCGCGCCTGTCCCTATATTCTTCCGGCAAGGCATGTGCCCCCATAAAGGTGGAGACTATCTCAACAGGCCCCGCTTTATGCAGCGCATCCGCCACCCGCAGTTGCTTCATTTCCGCGTCCACGGACAGCCCATAGCCGCTCTTCGCTTCGCAGGTGGTGACGCCATGCGCCAGCATCTCGGCGAGCACGCCCTCAGCCTTCTCAAGCAACTCCCGCTCTGTCGCGGCCCGCGTAGCTCGTGCGGTGGAGAGTATGCCCCCGCCCGCCGCGAGTATATCCAGATAGGGAACGCCCCGCAGCTTCTGCGCAAACTCATGCTGCCGCCAGCCGCCAAACACCAGATGCGTATGGCAATCTACAAGCCCGGGCGTCACCAAACGCCCGCCCGCATCTATCACAACTTCGGCAGGTGGTGCCCCCTTCGAGGGGCCGACATAGACTATCTCCTCCCCCGAAATCCCAAAAGCCGAGTCCCGCAGCAGCAAAACCTCGCCCTGCGCCGCGCCGCAGCGCGCCGCGCTGCCCTGTGGTGTGGCGAAAAGACCAATGTTTTGAATCAGCAAATTCATCATGGCACTCCTACATGATTCGATCTTATATCTTCTACGATTTGATCTAATAGCTGCTCCCGGGCAACGGACGTATCATAAACCGTGAAACCGTATTTCACTAAATAATCAGACATATACCGACTGAACGAAATGGCGTCTTCTGAAACATCCCGCAGGTCACCATCCTCAAAGCCATAAGTCCAATCGCTTTCCGTATCGTATTTTCTAAAATCACTGATGAACTCGTCAACGGTTTTTTTGTTCTGCACCAATCCAATAAGCGAAAAACTATCTCTTAGTTCTTTTATCCCATATATTTTTAGGATGGATATTATTCTCTCAAAATCAAAGCATCCCCCTTCCAAAACAAACCTGTTTCCCTTTACAGCACCATGACTGTATGGCAGTAGCCCGCGTCCATCAGTCGAAGAAAACATACCAAGGAAATGACCAAGGAACGGCGCAATATTTTCTGTGGTTTTTTCTCTATCCCAATCAAGCCGAATATCCAATTGCGGATATGCCGCGCCAAACGCGGAGACAAGTTTATCGACGCCGATGATAAAGCAACCCAGTTTCGCGTTTATTTTTCTCGCCAATGTTGATTTACCGGCTCTTGACGAACCCGCAATGATTATATTTTTCAAGGTTCAACTCCTTAATGGTGAATGCTCCCCAACACCCCATCCAGCACCCCATCCTCCGCCAAAAACGGCAGCGTAATGCACCCGCCACCGCCCGCCCGGTTATATTCCGCGCTAACCTCCACCGAATGCACATTGCCTGCCCAGGCGCGGCGCGCCACGCCGCCCATCACATCCCATTCCATCGCGCAGGCGATCGTCTCCGCCGCGCGTTCGCTGCCGTCCAGCACCATGCCGAAACCGCCGTTGATGGCCTTGCCTATGCCGACGCCGCCGCCGTTGTGTAGCGCGACGAGACTCATGCCCCGCGCGGCATTCCCCGCAAAGCATTGCGTGGCCATATCCGCCATCACGTTGCTGCCGTCCCTGATATTCGCCGTTTCGCGGAACGGTGAGTCCGTACCGGAAACATCGTGGTGATCCCGCCCCAGCATAATCGGGCCTATCTCGCCGTTTTTCACCATCTCATTGAATTTCAGCGCAATGCGCACCCGCCCCTCGGCGTCCTGATAGAGTATGCGGCACTGCGTCCCGACAACCAGCTGGTTCTTTTCGGCGTCACGTATCCAAATCCAGTTATCCCGATCCTGCCCGCGCCTATTGGGGTCAATACACTCCATCGCCGCGCGGTCTGTCTTGCGCAAATCTTCCGGGTCGCACGAAAGGCAGCACCACCGAAACGGCCCGTAGCCGTAATCGAAGAGCTCCGGCCCCAATATATCCTCCACATAGGAGGGGAAGATAAACCCGTCCTTTTCGTCCACGCCGTTCCGAGAAATCTCGCGCACGCCCGCGTCATACATCGCTTTGAGAAAGCTGTTTCCGTAGTCAAAGAAATAACTGCCTCGCTCCGTAAGCGTCTTGATTGCCGCATAGTGACGGCGCAAAGATTTATCCACCTCCACTCGGAACCCCGCCGCATCCGCCCCCAGCATATGCGTCCGCTCGGCAAACGTCATCCCCACAGGGCAATAGCCGCCATTATAGGCATTGTGGCAGGAGGTCTGATCGGACAGCAGGGGGATATGTATGCCCTCCGCAACCGCATATTCCAGCAAATCAACGATATTCCCGTGGTAGGCAATAGAAATCGGTTCTCGTTTATCTATATATTCCCGCGCAATCGCAAACGCCTCTTTGCAACTGTCCGTCACACGCTTGACCCAGCCCTGCTGGTGCCGCGTTTCAATCCGCGAGACGTCCACCTCCACAATGATGCCCGCACCGCCCGCAATCTCAATTGCCTTGGGCTGTGCGCCGCTCATGCCGCCCAAACCCGAGGTGACAAACAGCACCCCGCGCAAATCCCCGTCTGGCGCCACGCCTAATTTCAGCCGCCCCGCGTTGAGCAGGGTGTTGAAAGTACCGTGCACGATGCCCTGCGGCCCGATATACATCCACCCGCCGGCAGTCATCTGCCCGTAATTCGCCACCCCCATCTGCTCGGCCACTTCCCAATCGTCCATATTGTCAAACATCCCGACCATCAGCGCATTGGTGATAATCACGCGCGGCGCGGTGGGTCGAGAGGGAAACAGCCCCACGGGATGCCCGGAGGATATGACCAAGGTCTGCGTATCCGTCAGCACTTCGAGATATTTTTTGACCAAACGGTATTGCATCCAGTTCTGAAACACCGCGCCCGTCTCGCCATAGGTAATCAGTTCATAGGGATACAGCGCCGTCTCAAAATCAAGGTTGTTGTCAATCATCACCTGAAAGGCCTTCCCCTCGATGCAATTCCCTTGATATGTATCAATGGGCCGTCCCCAAATCCGCCCCTGCGGGCGATAGCGGTAGGCATATATGCGCCCGTACGTTTTTAGCTCCTCCAAAAACTCCGGCGCAAGCTTTGTGTGCAAACAAACGGGCACATAACGCAATGCGTTCCGCAGCGCCGTGCGCGTCTGCGCTTCCGTCAGCCGAAAGCCCCGGCTCGGCGCGCGCCGTATCCCCGTTTCAAACGCAGGGTAGGCGGGTAATATATCATCCAAGCGAAAATCCAACATCCGTTTATCCTCCCAGTACACCTTCGAGTTCCAACAACTTCACCTTCGTCTCCAAGCCCCCGGCATACCCGGTCAAAGCGCCGCCCGCCCCCACAACCCGATGGCAGGGGATGATGATGGAGATGGGGTTTTGCCCGACCGCGCCGCCCACAGCCCGTGCGGACGCGCAAGCCAGCTTTTTGGCGATGGCGCCATACGTAGTAACTTCGCCATAAGGTATCTCGCATAAAACATCCCAAACACTTTGGCGAAACGCGCTGCCGATAGGGGAGAGGGTCAGTTCCGAAATGGCAGGCCGTTCCCCCGCAAAATATCGATCTATCCACGCCCTCGTCGCGTCAAATATCGGCAAATCACTCTTCTCCGTCATATTCGGAAACAGCGCATCCCCATGATATTTCTGCCCCTCCAACCATAGGCCGATCAGGTTATCCCCGTCACAGGCCAGCGTCAGCAGCCCTACCGGCGACAGGCATGTTGTCTTATAATACATCGGAATCCTCCTCCTTCAAGCTCAAATATCCCGCGACAATCTCCGCAAGCCCCATTTTATGCGGCTTCGCGTTCACGCTCAAATACGCATGATCTCCGGTTTCCAAGAACCGTGCCATCCCCGCCGTATTCGCCCAAAACCAAATCCCCCAGCTCTCAAAATCCCACTCTTGCATATAGACGTTACACTCATAGTCAATGTAATACAGCCGACCGCCCTCCACTACAAAATTGGTGGGAAAATAATCAATATTCAAATTCGCCGCATATAAAGCCTCACACATCGTAAACATCTGCCGCACAATATCATCTTCCAGTAATCCCGCAGCCACAAGCTCCGCAACCGTCTTCCCATCCACATATTCCTTGACCAGAAACTGCCGCGCGTCGTCATGGCAAATCAGTCCCGGCATTGCAATGCCAACACTTTTCAGCCGCGCATAATCGCAAAGCTCCGAGTCCAATTTATTACGCTGAAACGCATAGGTATTGCAGGGCTCATAATGCATCTCCTTAAAGACAACTTGGCGCGCCCCATATTCGGCCAGCCAGGAGTTGCCCCCCTTGCCCTTGCCGATATGCCTGATAATTTTGAATTCCCGCGCGCCATGCGCAATCATAATCCCCGGTTCGATGATCATGCCATACCTCCAAAGAAAGTATACCATGTTCGACGGGAGGATTGCAATCGGGGATGATTACAATTGCCCCCTATGGATCCCCACTCGTGACACAAAACACCCGCCAGCGCGCCAGCTCCGCGATCAGCGCATAATCAATCGGCTCGTCATATGCAAACTGCACCGCGCCCTTCGTCCTGCGATAGCCCGCAAGCCTATCCTCAAAAGGGGCAAGCGACAGATCGCCCGGATAGATACCCAAATGCTTTTGGAATGCGGCGAAATGGATGATGTTTTCGCCCTGCCAATAGGTGGGCATGCCCCACGCGATTTTTTCAACGGCGTTCGGCGCGGCGGCGCGTATGGTTTCGCGCACCCTGTTTAGCAGCGGGCGAAGTTCCTCCGCTTGCGCGGCGTTGTATTCGTCAACGTTCGCAGGAGCCTTGCCACAAGAATGGCTTTGGTTATTATTCTTGAACTCGCGCCTGCATTCTTCACACTTCCACATAACAATATACCCCGCTCAGCAGTTCCAATTATACTTAGCCGGATTCGGTTCGTCTTCCACGGCAACGGCGCGGAGCGCGGTCTCCATTTTCGCGCATTCTTCTGCGGCGAGGCGGTTGTAGACCTCGGGTGTTTCATCCAACCCCACGCGGTCATATGCGAGGGCTGCAGCCGCGTAAAAGCAAAAAGCCAAGGCATGGGTTGGCACATGCACGGAGGAACAGGCCTGCCCACAGGCGCGCGCCGCCGCCTGTGCAATGGGGTTATCGCCAAGTTCACGGGCGGGATAGTGGCAGCTGTTTAGGATTATGTTTTTTGCATAATAAAATGGGGTTTTCCCCGCCAAAAATTCTCTTGCAACCTTCAGCGTATTCTTTGGACCGTTTTGCAAGCTGTTATATGGTTTATTTACGGGGAAGTGTTTTTGAAATAATGGCAGCATATGCGTCTCGGCATAATCCATACACCAATTCGCGACCGTAACCTTGCTCTGCGTTTCAATCAAGCGCATAAGCGACACGATATAGGGCGAATCCGCCGTGCCCAGCATTTTACGAAGCTTCTTTGCCATATCTCACAGCTTCCTCGCCGCAACAAGCAGCATCAACGGCCTGCGCAACTCATTTTTCATGAGCGGCTCATGCGCCAGCAACTCCGGCGCGGGCATCGGCTCGCAAAACCCCGTTATGCAAAACCCATGCCGCAACAACCCATCTAAATAGGTGGTCAATGTCTTATGATATTTAACTACATCCTCGCCGAGAAAGACCGCGTTGCGCGCGCCCTCCGAAAAATAACGATCCACAGGCCAATGCAGGGCTATGCCGTCCGCGTCATACACCCAATCCTGCCGACCCTGCGCCGTAAACACGGGATGTTCGATCGAAAACACAAAATCGCCGCCAGGCACAAGGCAGCGTCGCACATTGGCGCAAATGTCGTGAAATGATTCAATATAGTGAAAAGCCAGCGAGCTTATCACCGCATCGAAAGCATTTTCGGGATATTCGTAATCCTCAATGGCACAGCAAATATAATCAACATTCTGCAGCCCGTTTCGACCCGCGCCCGCGCAAGCATCCTCTCCGATATATCCACACCCGTAACCGATGCAGCCCCACGCATCGCCGCGTAAACGCAGTGCCAACCAAAGCCGCAGCCCAAATCCAGCACGCGCTTCCCCGTAAAATCGGGCAGCATCCCTTGCAGCGCAGGCCACTCGCCCGCGGCGTCTAACCCGCCGACGGAACGGGGAAAGCGGCTGTATTTCTCGAAAAACGATGCGTCGTCGTATTTGTTTTCTTTCATTTTGCATCATACCTCCCAGTAACTGTCCGCAACCTTCTTCAAAGCGCTGTGTGGATCGGTATCGTCAATCAAGTGATCAATAAAAAACTGCTCTGCTGCGGCATTATGTTTATAGGAAGCGAGCACTGTAAACGCAGCAAGCGTTAGTTTAGGATTGAGCTTCAATCGCGCGGCGCGCAGAGCGAGCAGCAGAGCCTGCTCCTTATCCGTTCGGAAAAGGTATTGTATCGCATATCTCAATATCCGCGCGTTTTCTTCATTGGGTTCACTAAAACAACTTTCAATAAGTTCCGCCGTCACTTTCGGCAACGCAAGCGCGGCTTCTTCCGCAAATTCCAAAACATCGGGATAATTCTTGTATGAATCCGAATAACACGCTTCCCAATCTCGTTTTATGATCCCATAGTTATTCATTTGAACAGTTTTGCGACCTCTGTCCTTATAAATATTGGCGGCATATGAAACCTGTCTTTTGCTGAGTACGGAGCAATCAACTTTAATGCAGCCAAACAGAACGGCTTCCGGCACCATTTTATTTGCTGTCGATCGCTTGTAGCTTATACCGCTGCACGGCATAATGACCAAACACGGCAAATCGGCACCAACAAGGGCGCAAGCGGCAGCCTTATGATGGCCGTCTAAAAGGACGCTCGAAAGCGCATCGCTGAAGTAGGCGATTGCACGAGGAAAAATTCGCATATCGGAAAGCAGCTGCTTGTAGTATGCAACCCGTTCCGGGTTGAAACGATTTGATCCTTGTGATGGGTACAAGAAAGCGGGTATGCCGGAAACACAATGATATTCTTCCGTCAGCACACAGGCTGTTGTCGGATTCTCGACGAGTTCGTTTGGCACATTCCAAAAGAAATGCCCATTGCCGTCCGAAGGGAATACTTTGCAATCGGCCAACACATATAACCCATCTTGCAGCAAGCCGAGCAGCGGTTTTACAATTTTGAATGCATCCTTCAATCCTTCGTATGGCGAGTTAATTCTATCGGATATACCTTTCAATTCCGAACAATCCGCATTTTCAATTCCATAACCAACCGCAATCAACCCGGCGCAGGTCGGGCAAGCCGGCTTATCGGCTTGCAAGATCGGCACATGATGCAGCATCAATTCGTAATAAGTGCGGCTGCCATAATAATCATCGGCAACGGATTGTACGTTCCATCTCAATGCGCCCTTTCCGTTTTTGACTTCAAACAGTATGGCATCCCTGCACCGGGCATGTCGGGTGGCATCTATGGCTTTTAGCATATTGATTCGCATTGCGAACCCCCATCATTCAACCACCGTAATCTTATACAGATCCGGCACATGCGGTTTCCCTCCTGCTTGCGCTGCATACCCCAGCAACACGGCAATGCCGATCTCATATTCCTCAGGGAAGCCCAAACGGCGCGTGAATTCCTCGCCCCTGCCCCTGGCGAAGGAAAAGGCAATCAGTCCGCAGATTAAGTTATCAACCCCCAAGGCGGTGGCGGCAAGCGCAATATTCTCGGACACAATGCCGCAGTCAAGCAGCGTGGCGAGCTCGGCATCGGCAATGGGTACCACAATCATACAGGGTGCGTTGTAATACAATTTGCCGCCCCGCGACAGGATGCGCTCATACAAGCTCTTATCGGGCAGCGCTGCCAGATTTTTCATACCCTCGGTTTCCAAGTCGGCTATGAGCTCCCGATTCTTCACGACAATAATCCGCCAAGGCTGGCGGTTCATTCCGCTGGGAGAGTAGGCGGCGGCTTCTGCAATGCACTGCAAATCCGTGTCCGAGAGCATTCTGTTCGAAAACGCGCGGCAGGAATAGCGGGTGCGAATCGCTTCAATTGTATCTAATGGCATATCCGTTTCTCCTAATTATGTTTCTCCAAGGCAGCCAAAAACAACGCATTCAGCCTGCCCCAATCCGCCCTGTGTGCTTGTGGCATTGCGTCGATCGCTTCTTTTATCGAAACCAGATTCTCTTCGATATATTCGTTCAACCTGTCGATACGCCCGCCCTCGCCCAGCTCCGGCGTACACATTTTCAGGTGCAGCAGTTCGTCAATAATCGGCTTCATTTCGGCTTCAAGCACGGCATCCGCCAACTCGGTGAACAGCATGGGCGGCGGGCATTTTCTTTCTAAAATCCACTTACAGGCAAGCAGGGGACGCACCACATAAAAATACTTTTTCAGTTTCACGCTTTCGCCCTTGAGGTATTCCCGATAATTGCTGTTCGCGGTGCTGAGATAATGATACAAACCCGCTTTGGCGGAAAAATAGTCGTCTATCTCCGCGCGAATCTCCATCCAAGCATCAGTTGTCTTATAGACAATCGGCGAATTGTTCCATTCAAAGAGCGTCGGATTGGAACTGTGCAAAAGGCGGAGCGCTTTTTGCAGATCCCAACCGTTGATATCCAGCGTTTCATCCAGCTGCCATTCAATCACATCCCGCGTCTTTTCAAGCCGCAGATAAAACTCCTTGGACCGCACATAGATAAAGCGCACATCATAATCGCTGTCCGGCGACGCAAAGCCCCAGGCCCGGCTGCCCGATTCGACGGCGTGAATGACGCGGACGTTTTCGCTCTTCTCCAACTCCGATATTTTTGCGATGATGGTTTTTTTCATACAAAAAAGCCATCAGACGAGGGAGCGTGCAAGCTGTGATTATAGAGCAAAATGTTCGGGTTGGCTTCCGCCGCATATTTCAATTTATCGGAAGCCTGCGCGGTGCAATCCATTGAATAATACCTCACCTTTACGTTTCGGATTCGCTACCGCATAATAGCATAAGCAAAACCGAGAATCAAGGCTCATGCAATTCGCATATGTCTTATTTTGTATTCAGTGCTATTCTGACAACACATTTATTGTTATTCCACAGAGTTTCTTCAACGACAAATTCGGCGTTTGGGGCAACCCCCTTTATCATTGCCTCGATGGGAGACAGGCAATGAATCCGGCAGGGGCTGTAATCACCCATCCTTTTTGATATAGTGCATAGCATGCAATTTGTGCAAGTGGCGGTGAATCCATCTTCGGTATCTTCACAACCCCAATTTGCACACCCGTATGTATCTTGTACCCTTTGAAAAGCCTCTTGCGGTTCCTTAACACCAAATCGCTCCGCCAAAACCGCACCTATTTTCATTTGCTCGGCACGTTTTTGCTTTGTTACTTCGTCCAAAATACCCGCTTTGCCGTAGCGCAGAGTTGCATCTGATAACGCCGCAGCATAGTACATCTGCAAAGTTTTTAGTTTTTGTTCCGGTTCCATTTATATGACCTCCGAAATTAAGATTTGTTTAGTGCTGCTTCAAATAGAAGCCGCATTTCTTCGCGGATTTCTGCATCGGGAATATCCTCATCAAAAAGAATAATCCGCTCAATGAGATTCATAAATGTGCGGGTAATGATTTTTACCCATACACATGACGAAAACAATTCCATAAGCCGTGTTTCATTTTTCGCATTACGGGCGGCCTCCCACTCTATGAGCTTTTTGCGAACATCGGGGCAACCCTCACAGCCGAGCCATGTTTTCATAGCAAGCCGATGCACAAGCAATTCATCTACAGGAAGATTTTTCTTTTGGATAACTGCTGCCGCACAGTAATCCTGCGGGGTCAATTCATTAGGCAAGCGTTTTCGCAATTCTTCTATTAAGTCTATATATGCCACTCGTACAACCACGTCAAAAAGATTCTCTTTGCTTCCATAATGATGGTATAAGGTAGGCATTTTGCATCCGGCCGTCTCGCTTATGTCCCGTGTTGACGTGCCGTGAAACCCGTTTTGGTCAAACAATCGCAATGCGTGATAGCGGATCTTTTCTTTCAAAATATCACCTCATTTCTATAGCGAACGTTATATAAATCAATATAATACTCGTTATACTAACTTGTCAAGTATCAATCTGAAAAAAGCCCCGTGCCGGATTTATAACCCGGCGCGGGGCAGATCTGTTCCCAAATAGAGGGGGCATAAATCACGAACCACCCGTAAAACGGGTGGTTTGCACAGGGGCTATAAGCCCAGGTTGCCGACTCGCGCCTAAAGACGCCAGCTTTCACGCAGTTCAAGCTACTTTGTCTCGTCTTACTTTACGCCCCTTAAGGGGCGTTTTTGCGCGTGAATGGATCTTCATATTCCTTCACGCTTAACTTGTCCAGAGCTATGTCTTTTTTCTCCTGCTCCTGGATGTATTTCTTTATCGTTGCTTCATTTAGCCCAACTGTGGATACATAATATCCTTCCGCCCAAAAATGTCGGTTTCCGAACTTGTATTTCAGGTTCGCATGTTTGTCAAATATCATGAGCGCGCATTTTCCCTTTAGATAGCCCATAAAACTTGATACCGACATCTTCGGCGGGATACTGACCAGCATATGTACGTGGTCAGGCATTAAATGTCCTTCTATTATCTCCACTCCTTTATGTTTGCACAACTGTCTTAATATCTCCCCAATGCTTTCTCTGCGTTGATTATAAATAATTTTTCGTCTATACTTCGGAGTGAACACGATATGGTATTTCCGCTTCATGGATGGGACTGATGTCGAGGGATGAAAATCACTTGAAAAGGCAGTCTGCTCAATCGTGGCAGGCTGTTTTTTTATTTTCCCCAAACTGCTTGACAAGTTAATAAACATTAACTATAATGGAGACAGGTTAATAATTATTAACCTGTTGGGAGGAGGGTGTGGTTTGAAACAGGAAAACCAATCGACGAAGCAACTCATTTTAGCCGAAGCCCTGACTTTGTTTTCAACAAAGGGATATGAATCTGTTACCGTTGCTGAAATCGCAAATGCCGTGGGTGTCAAAGCCCCGGCGCTGTATAAACATTATAAAAGTAAGCAGGATATTTTTAATGCCATTCTTGAGGAAATGAAAGCAAGCTACGACAGGCAGGCAGCCGCCATGCAAATGGATGGACGCGATGCGGAAAAAGACCAATCGTTGTATATAGATACCAGTGAAAACGCAACTGTCAAGCGGTCAATGGAGTTGTTTCTTTATTTTCTGCACGATGACAATGAACGCAAATTCCGAAAAGTTCTGGCGATTGAGCAATACAACAACAGGGATTTAGCGGATGTGTACGCAAATCAATATGTGGATTTTCCGCTTTCCTACCAAAGCGCGTTATTCGGGCTGATGGTCAATTTGGGCGTAACTATCCCCGAAAATCCGCAAATCATGGCGCTTCAGTATTACGCTCCCGTATACCTTTATCTTCGATTATGCGACTGTCAGCCTGAGCGGGAGGCTGAGGCATTACAAATTTTAGAACAGCATTTCAAGCAATTCATCAGAGTGTATCACAAGGAGGAAACAAGATGACTACCAATAACAAAAAACTATTTCTGCTGCTCGGAACAACCTTGTTCACACAGGCGACGACCTCTCTGGTCGGCGGGCTTATCGGGTTCGGGCCGCGTTTCGACACCTCAAATACCGCATCCGCGTTAAACAGTATTGCAAGCAATATTGGCGGTGTCTACATCGGAATTTTCTTGCAACTCGTTACCGCGCTTGTGATTGTCGCACTTGCGGCGGCATTCTATCAGGCGGGGAAAGGTATAAATAAAACCGTTGCCATTATCGCGTTCGGTTTTTATATAACCGAAACCGTTGTCCATATCGTCACTCAAATCGTCACATTTGCTTTGTCTGCAACGGCTGCGCAGTTTGCTGCGGGCGGAGACGCTTCGCTGCTCACAATCGGCGAAATACTGCTTAGGACAAGAGAATTCTGCGGAGCGATCACCATGATGCCTTTCGGGCTGGGTGCAATACTGTTCTATTATCTGATTACGAAATCGAAAGTTCTCCCGAAGTGGTTGGGGGGTTACGGAATTATAACCGTTTCGTTTATCCTTGTCGGTTGGTCGTTGCAGGCGTTCGGCGTGCCGTTTCCTTTCGCGCTGTATGTTCCCTATGTGCCGTTCGAGTGGGTTGCGGGAGTGTATATTTTTATTAAAGGCACAATAATAGAAAAGGGGACGAACTGATTATGAAAAATCCCGACAAATTACTGAAACGCGGTTGCACTGCGCTCTACTGCTGGAGCGGTATCAATCTGTTTTTATCTGCGCTGATCTTGTTTCTTGTTGTATCAGGGCTTCAAAATTCGCCTCTGTTTTCTATGGTGTTTGTGCCGTCCGAAGTGGCGGAATTGCCAGACAAAGTCATCAGTGCTATGAACTGCCTCACTATTCTTTATAATTCATACGCGGTGGCGATGTCCGTCATGGTTTGGTTCGTTACACGAAACGCCCTGCGAAATAAAGCTCGGTGGGCATTTTGGGCGCTGCTCGTCACCGTCGGCATTGCCGAGATATTCGCCTTTATCGCCTCTGCGCCGTTCAACCATGTGCGATGGCAGGTCAATGTCCCGCTAAGTTTGTTGTACATAATAGGTATGGCGTTGACAGGATGGGCGATATTCGAAAATAAAAAGTGAAATGATATGCCAATTCCCACAGTGGCAGACTGTTTTTGTTTTCCTTCATTTTCCAAAATGCACCCACCCTCTTGAAAAAATGCACCCAGAGGGTAAGCCGTGTAAAGATAGACCGATTTTAGGCTGATTTTAAGATTTTCGCTGTTTTCTGTCCGTATGGGCAAAGCGGTAAACGCCAATCTTTACACGGCTTACTGTGAAAACCCTTGTGTTTACGCGATATTTTTGCATACAAATAACCCTAAACTGAAAACATTGAGTTTAATCCCGGCTACTGCGCCAGTCATGTCGGCGCAGGACAGAAACGCATTGATTAGGCGCAGGGTTGCGGGTTATGCCCGCGTCAGCACCGACAGCGAGGAACAGCTTAACAGCTACGAAGCGCAAGTTGATTATTATACGCAGCTCATCAACGGGCGGGCTGATTGGGAGTACATCACGGTATACACGGACGAGGGCATATCGGCGGTCAACACCAAACGGCGCGAGGGCTTCAAGCAGATGGTCGCTGATGGCTTGGCAGGCAAGTTCGACTTGCTCGTAACAAAGTCCGTCAGCCGCTTCGCTCGGAACACGGTCGACAGCTTGACCACCGTCCGCAAACTCAAGGAAGCGGGCTGCGAGGTCTGGTTTGAAAAAGAGAACATTTTCACCTTTGACAGCAAGGGCGAATTGCTCATCACCATCATGTCGAGCCTTGCGCAGGAGGAGAGCCGCTCCATTTCCGAAAACGTGACGTGGGGTCAGCGCAAACGGATGCAGGATGGCAAGGTCAGCCTGCCGTACAAGCAGTTTATCGGTTACGAAAAAGGCGAGGACGGCTTACCGAAGGTAGTGGAATCCGAAGCCGCTATTGTCCGGCTCATTTTTCGGATGTATATGGAAGGTAAAACCTTCTCGGCAATCGCCAAATACCTCGGTGACTGCGGCATCCCGTCCCCGGCGGGAAAAGAGACATGGCAGACCGCCGTGGTGCGGTCAATACTATCTAACGAGAAATATAAAGGTCATGCGCTTCTTCAAAAGACCTTCTGCGAGGATTTCCTCACAAAAAAGATGGTGAAGAACACGGGTCAGGTTCAGCAATACTATGTCGAGGATAGCCACCCTGCCATTATCGAGCCTGACGAGTTCGACACTGTTCAGCTTGAGATTGAGCGACGCCGCTCCATCGGCAGGCCGACAAGCTGCACGAGCATCTTCGCCGCAAGAATTGTCTGCGCCGATTGTGGTGGGTGGTACGGTAAAAAAGTATGGGGCAGTTACAAAGGTGACAAGACCTACCGCCGTGAAGTCTGGCGGTGTAATGATAAATACAAGCGGCAGGGTAAGCCGGGCAAGGGTTGCGGCACTTCCCACATAACCGAGGAGGACATCAAGGCTCATTTCCTTACGGCGTTTAATATGTTGATGAACGACCGAGACGCTTTAATTGAGGATTGCCGACTGGCGCAGAACGTCCTCTGTAACACTTCTGCGATTGATGCTGACTTCGCCGAACTGCACCGTGAGATTGAGGTCGTGACCGAACTTTCCCGCAAAGCGATATATGAAAACGCCCGAACCGTAGTCGACCAAAACGAGTGGAGTGAGCGCAATAAGGGCTACCTCGAACGCCACCGCCAAGCGACGGAGCGGGTCGAGGAATTGGAAACGCAGAAGCGGGAGCGGCTCGGAAAGTCCAAAATCCTCGAAGGATTCATCAGCGACATCGAAAAACGCCCGCTCGCTATCACCGAGTTTGACGAGAAGCTGTGGCTGGCGGTTATCGATAGGGTCACGGTCGGCAGGGACGACACGATGGTATTCCGCTTCCGAAACGGCGCGGAAGTCACAGTATAATATTGCAAGGTTGTCATTCAAGGTTGCCAAAGCGGAGAGGTGTTTGGCAACCTTATTTTTTATGGGAAACGCAGCAACCGTGCGGATTTCCGAGCTTGAATGCGTCAAGGTTGCAAGGTTGCCAAGGGGTATACGGCTGCCACTTTATAATCGTTAAAATTTGCACACCCCCAAGGGATAAATCGTTAAAAGATAGCCAGAGAACAGGCGAGGTTCGTGTCAGGTGTCCTTCGTAAAACGGCTCTGGTTACTGCCAAGAAATGATACAATGCAAAATGCCCAAGCCCGAAAAATCCCGCCGTTACTGG
>WREI01000027.1 GCA_009779405.1 Clostridiales bacterium | reverse complement strand
GGCGCGGCATTGCCACGCGTTATGCCAAAACTACAGTTGCATTTGTCGGCGCCGTGATCGTCCGCTGCCTTTTCCTGTGGCTAAAGGTTATTGCATGATCTCATGTCGACACTGCCTAAGCCAAATTGATGCCCAGGCGCCTCGGCACGCGGCGCATGTGCGGGCAAACTTGCAAAAGCCAATCGATGTTTTATTCACGGAGCAACGTGAGACGCACCATATCAATTGCAACATCGGAGGGCGGACCATCTTGCTTACGCATCCTGATCAAATGATGCACAAATTGATACACGTTTTGATATATGGCAACGTAATAGCGGGATGGGAGCAGGAGGGCATAGCCGGATATCTGAGCCTTGCGTATATGCAGGCGTTTTATTTCCCGAACTTCACCGAAGACGAGTATATGCTGTGGACCGACGCATTGGACGATATGAAGGATTATTATGCAAGCGTGCAGTCGCTTCCCAATACCGCCGAAGAACTGGATGTGTTTTTGTTCTATGAGGCGATCGCACGCATTACCCTCGAATGGCACGATTGCCGCTGGCAAATGATTGAGGAATTGAAAGCACCATTGTGGTGGATCTATAATCGTACAAGAGTTTATCAGTTGCAAATTGATTTTGAAGGCGATAAACTCACTCACCCGGAGACATTTTTGCTGGCAAAATATTTGATTGACTCGCATGGCGGGCTGGATAATTTCATTGACTTCTGTCTCGGGGGCAAGAGCATGGAGGAGTGCTTTGGCATGAGTTACAAGGAAGCTATGGCGCAAATGATGGAAGACTTAGGCTTGAAAATTGAGTGGGAGTAAAATTAGGAACACAGCTAAATCAAGAAGGGAGCATACCGTATGAAAAAACTTTGGAAACGCGCAACACAAGCCGCGTTGATCGCGGCCCTGCTTACTGCCGTCGCATGTATACCGATAGATGCGGCGCAATACGTCCCATATTCGAAGCCGTATTACCGCGACTGGGCGATGGCGAGTGCAAACAGAAACGACTGGGCCTTTATCCCGGCGGATGCGGGCATACGGGAATCGGTTTACCGTAACTCCATATTGGATGCGATTCATAAGGAAAAGAAAAATCAGAGCGGATGGGTTGCTGAGCTTGTTGCGGGTTATGTACTGCCGGACGGCACGGAGTTGGAAGCGACAGACCAAAACGGAAGGATTATTTTTATACGCACAGTCAACGGTGTCTCCAATACATATGCCATATCGGGAGATATTCTGATTGCGACGCAAGAGATCGATACCTACACCTATCTGCATGAAGCATATAGTGACCCTGCGTTTCTCGTGGAATGGGAAGCCCTGCGTGGCACAATTTCAGGTGAAATGGAGTTGGAGATATGGGGGGAGACCTATCATGTTGAAGTCTCCGCAAAGGGACGCAATTGCAAACTGTATCGAACGGATATGCCTATCGCCATCATAACCCTCAACGTTTACCTTCCCTTGGATGATGTGTATGCGCCCCTGGCAACGAATTATGAATTTGTTTCGGCGGTCGAGGATAGTCTGGCGCAAGGTTGGCCGGAATTCAGTTTTGCCGGTGCAACATATGCCCTGCACGGGACGGGCGGTCCTGACCTGCGCATAGCGGACGCAAACGGAAAGTTGATTATGCAAATCTCCGACCTGTACTTCAGCGCTTTGAACATGGATACAACTCTGCCAGCGGAATTCATCCTAACTGCCACAGAAGCCTACCGGGCGGGCGAGAGCAGCTTTGTTTTTCCGCTCGAAACACAGGTTACGGTGGCTACGGAAGCATTGCTTTACAAATTGGACGAAAACGGCAAAGTGTATAAGGAACGGGAAACTTTGATGGTTCCGATATCAGACGAAGCGGGCAAGCCCATCTATGAAATACAGGATGTGGAGTTCCGGATTCGGTTCAGCAACGGAATCATTTATTTTCAGCGTGAAAGCTACGTCTGAGAAAGCGATCCAAAGCCACAATTGACAATGATTTTACGGTAGTATAAACTAACACAAGTGAGTGATATAATAGGAAAAAGTTTTGCCGACCTGCGCAGAAGCAGCAAGATGGATACATCTATGCTGCCGCCATATAGGATTGCCCTGCTCGGCGACAGCGCGACACAGCATTTGGCAACCGCGTTGACTGGCCACGCCTATGACAGAGGTTTGGGACTGTCTCTCTTTGACGCTGACTATGACCAGTTGGACACGCAAATCATGGACGACAGCTCCGAGCTATATGCATTCGGGGCGGATGCGGTGGCTATTTTTCTTTGCGTGGAAAAGCTATATGCAGCATATTGCGCCACCGCGCAGACGGACAGGTCGCAATTTGCCGACAACATCTATATGAAAATCACATCATACTGGCAGACCCTCCTGCGTCACGCAGAGCTGCCGATTTTACAGTTCAATTTCGCCGAAGCGGACGATGGGGTCTTCGGCAATTACGCCAACAAGTTGGAATTCTCCTTTCTATATCAGGTGCGCAAACTCAACTATTTGCTTATGCAGGACAGTGCGGCGAGTAAGAACGTACACATTGTAGATTTGAATGCCGTGCAGCAGCGGTACGGGCGTAAAACGTTGACGGACGAAAAGCTCTATTATCTCGCCAAAATGCCGCTGACCATGCAGATATTGCCGACGGTGGCGAAGCAGGTGGTGGATATACTCCTCGCCTTGCGGGGAAGAAGCGCGAAGTGCGTAATCCTGGATTTGGACAATACGATCTGGGGCGGTGTCGTGGGTGACGACGGGCTCAGCGGCATACAGATAGGTGAGCTGGGCATGGGGCATGCCTTTTCTGCCCTGCAAGCTTGGCTGCTGGAACTCAGACGCCGCGGCATACTGCTGGCTGTTTGCAGTAAGAACGAGGAGACAAGCGCCAAGGAACCATTCATCAGCCATCCCGAGATGCTCTTGCGCCTTTCGGATATCGCCGTCTTTGTCGCAAACTGGGAAAACAAGGCCGACAACATACGTCTGATTCAGCAAACGCTCCAAATCGGCTTTGACAGCATGGTATTTTTGGACGACAATCCCTTCGAGCGCGACCTGGTAAAAAGCCTGCTGCCGGAAGTTTGCGTACCCGACCTGCCCGCCGATCCCGCGCAGGTATTGAATTATTTGCAGAGCTTGAACCTCTTTGAAACGGTCTCCTATTCGGACGCGGACAGGGACAGGACGGAGCAGTATCAAACTGAAAGCCTGCGCCAAGCACAGATGCGGCAATACGCTTCCTATGATACATACCTAATCAGCTTGGAGATGTGCGCCACGGCCAAACCCTTCGACGCCTTTCATATCCCGCGCATCGCGCAATTGACGCAACGCTCCAATCAATTCAATCTGCGTACTGTCCGCTATACCGAGGCCGAAATCGCCGCAATGGCGGAAAACCCGCGCTATATCACGCTTTACTTCACCCTACAGGATAAACTCAGCGACTATGGCCTGATCGGCGTTGTGATTCTGGAAGAGCAGAATGCCGGGACCCTGTTTGTGAATACCTGGCTGATGAGCTGCCGCGTGCTGAAGCGCGGCATGGAGGAGTTTATCATCAACAAGGTGATGGAAACGGCATCGCGCCTGCACTATAGGCAGGTGATCGGGGAATATCTCCCCACAGCGAAGAATGCAATGGTGGCAAATATCTATGAGAATATGGGCTTCACCGCCGCAGGCGAAGGCAGATACGCCGCGCAGACGCAAACATTCACGCCCCGCCCCACCCGGATCAAGGAGGAGACCAATGGATAGAGAGCAAGTGCTGCATCGGGTGAACGCCGTCTTTCGGGACATCTTTGACGATGATACCCTCGCAATCACGGAGGAAAACAGCGCCGCCGATATACCCGATTGGGATTCACTTACACATATCGCCCTGCTCGCCGAGATTGAGGAGTGCTTCGGCATCCGCTTCTCCATGAAGGATGTGCTGGGCATGCAAAAGGTCGGGAACCTGCTCGACATCATCGTGCACCACACATGAACCTGATCTCCCTACAATTTCTCGTCTTTTGCATCGCGCTGCTCGTGCTCTATTATCTCGTCCCCAAGCGCTTCCAGTGGTGGCTCCTGCTGCTCGGCAGCGCGGTCTTCTTTCTTTTGACAGGCACGCCCTATACGATCATCTACCTTTTGATTAGCATCGTAAGCGCCTGGCTGGCGGGCAGGTATATCCAAACACAGAATAATCGGAGGCGAAAGCGAGCCGTCTTCATAGCGGAAATCATCCTAAACGTCGGTATGCTCGCCGCGCTGAAGTATACGAACTTCCTCCTTTCGACGACGGAAAGTCTCGTCAATCTCTTCGGGGCGAATCTGAGCTTGGGCACAGTGAGCTGGGTTTCGGCCATCGGCATCAGCTTCTACACTTTGCAAGTCGTGGGATACCTATGCGACGTCTACTGGGGTATCTCGCAGGCTCAGCGCAACCCGTTCAAGTTTGCGCTGTTTGTCAGCTATTTCCCGCAGATCAGCTCCGGCCCCATCAGCCGCTATCATCAGTTGGAAGAGCTGCTCTTCGCCGGGCATGGATTCGACCATAAAACCGTCACATTCGGTCTGCAGCGCATGCTCTGGGGTTTCTTCAAGAAACTCGTCATCGCCGAGCGTCTCACCGCCTTTGTGAACAGCGTCTATGGCGCGCCGCACACCTATCAAGGCGCCTATATCTGGCTCGGCACCGTCGCCTTCCTCATCCAACTCTATGCCGATTTCTCGGGCAATATGGATATCGTGCTGGGCCTGTCGGAGAGTCTCGGCATACGCTTGACCGAAAACTTCCGCGCGCCGCTCTTTGCGCGCAATGTGCAGGCCTT
The DNA here is from genome assembly GCA_009779405.1 of Clostridiales bacterium. Lineage (GTDB taxonomy): Bacteria > Bacillota > Clostridia > Christensenellales > CAG-138 > WRCT01. The sequence goes on along the minus strand of WREI01000027.1, from coordinate 24,785 downwards.
TTGGCAGCGCTGGCATATCACGCTCGGCGCCTGGTTCAAGGACTATGTGATGTTTCCCATACTCCGATCCCGCGCCTGGGCCAAAATGGGCAGGCGGCTCAAAACCCGTTTCGGCAAGAATACCGCCCGCCGCATCCCTGCCTGGCTTGGCATGCTCGTGTTGTGGGTCGGCATCGGCATCTGGCACGGCAACGGTTGGCAATTTATCTTTCAGGGGCTGTGGTTTTTCTGTATTATCGTACTGGGCCAGCTCTGCGCGCCGCTCTTTGATACACTCCGCCGTAAACTGTGCATTCGCGAGAAGAGCTTTATTTGGCATCTGTTCCAGAGTCTGCGCACCTGCCTGCTCTTTGCGGTCGGTCTCGTGTTCTTTCGGGCGCAGAGTCTCAACCATGCGTTCGGTATGCTTTTTAGCGCCGTGACTGTCTTCAACCCCGGGGCGATCTTCTCTGTGCAAACCCTCGCCCTGCTGGGCGGATGGGAGAACCTGCGCATCGTATTGCCCGCAATCGCGCTGCTGCTCTTTGTGGACGTCCTGCATGCGCGCGGCAACTCCCTGCGTGCGTGGGCGGCGCGGCAAAACATCGCACTGCGCTGGGTGCTGTATTATGCGCTGCTCTTTGCCGTCCTGCTCTTCGGGATGTATGGCGGGGGCTATAGTCCCGGCGAATTCATTTATGGAGGGTTTTAGCATGGACAACACGCAGAAGCCCGCCTGGAAGCTCGCAATCCGCGCAATCCTCTTTGTGTTTATCTTCGCGCTGCTGTTTTTCTGGGTCTCCTATCTGCTTCGTCCCGTGGATATCTATCGCGAGACCGTGACGGGCTACTATGCCGAGCCGAACAACAGCTTGGATATGGTATTCGTCGGTGGCAGCGTCTGCTTCAAGAGTTGGGCGCCGCTCGTGGCTTGGGATACCCATGGGTTCACGTCCTATGATTTCGCCACCGATGCGCTCCCGCCGCAACTGATCCGCTATTATGTGGCCGAGACCCTGAAATCGCAGTCGCCCGTGCTGTTGCTCATCGACCTGCGCCCCTTTGAATTCGGCGATAAAACCTTCGAGCGCGGCATCAAATATATGCATCGCGAAGCGGCTCTGCGCCGCGGCATCGACTCGTTTAGCTACTCTTTCAATCGGCTGGATATGATAAATAGCAGCGTGCCAAAGAACTATCCGCGCTTGCAATACGTCTTCGATATCGCCAAATACCATACCAATATCGATAAGCTTACGGCGGACAATCTGCGCTATTCCTTCAACCGTTGGCCCTCGCCCACCAAGGGATTCACCATACTCACCGAGCATATGGAAGCTGTGCGATATGACTATGCCGATATCACGGAGACCAAGGCTCTTTCGGAAACAATGGAGACCCTGCTCCGCGAATTGCTGATCTATTTGCAGGGCATAAAAAGCATTCAGGTTCTGTTTATCGTAACGCCCTACTCCCTATACGTCGCGGAGGATCAAATGCTGCACAATGAGATGGCACGGCTCGTAAGGGAATATGGCTTTGATTATTTGGATTGCAACGGGCTCTACGACGAGATCGGCTTGGATTTCGCTGTGGACTATTATGACAACAGCCACGTAAATGTGGCCGGGGCGCTCAAATTCACGAGATTCCTGGCTGCATATCTGGCAGCGCGCTATGCGTTGCCGGACAGGCGCAACGACCCCGCGTACGAGACTTGGCAGCGCGCTTCCGAACGGTTTGCAACGGAGCTTGGGGAAGCCCTCTCACTCTTGCAGGAAAATATAGGAAGCGAAGGGTATATTGATGCGCCTTAGATAACGTGTTACAATGCATATTGGGAAGGAATCCAAACTATACACAGGGAGAGAACTATGGAGAATCATATGGAGAGCGATACGATACAGATGGAGAAAAACGGCGGGAACCGAAAAAAGGTGCTCCCAGTCGCGCTTCTTCTTGCGCTGCTGCCCATAATTATCGCTGCGCTTGGCGTTCTGATTTTCTTTACGCAACCTGTGTCCGTTCAGTCCGTCGACGCCTTTCCGCCCAATACCCCTGCCGCCACGTTTACAACGGATATAATCCAAGTATGGGAAGCGGAGGAGGAAGACGCGGCGTTGTTTGGCGATATCTGGGCAATTGAAGATGAAGATTGGGTCGAGTGGGAAGAGGAGGGCGAGGATATCGTTGATATGGTCGAGCCGGAGCCAAACGAAGATTCCGAAGACACCGCGAAGCCCAAGGGTACCGATAAACCCAAAAACACCGACAAGCCCAAATCGACGCCCAAGCCGACACCCAAGCCCACCACAAAGCCCGACAATTCCGAATATCCGTACTTGGTCTATGTGTCCAAGAACAGCTATACAATCGCCATATTGGGCTTGGACGATAAAGGGGAATACACCAAGGTACTGCGCAAATTCAGCACGGGTATAGGCCGCAGCGGCGCGCAGACCCGCGCGGGTACGTTTAAGATCACGGGCAAGGAACGCTGGCATAAATGGGGCGGCGGGCAGTATTCGCCCTATGCGACCAAGTATTCCTCGGGCGTCTATATCCACGGCCCGCTTTATAAGGCGCAGGATCCCAATAAAATGGAACCCGGCTCCTATAACGCCATCGGCACCGCCTGCTCGTCGGGTTGCCTGCGAACCACCTGTTCCGCGGCGGCATGGATATATTACAATTGCAAAGTCGGCACGACGGTCATCGTCGCCAACGACTCCAAATACAGCACGCCCGCACCGGCGAAGATCCCCTATGACCAGACCTGGGATCCCACGGATCCCGGTGCTACGCCGGAGGTGCCGGTGACAAGCTTCACGCTCTCGCCCACAAGCGCCGCCCTGACGGTAGGGGAGAGTCTGTCACTGCTGATCAGTTCCATCAAGCCCTCGGATACGAGCACCAAGACCTTCCTGTACAGTTCGTCCAACACTTCTGTCGCAACGGTGGATTCCAAGGGCGTTGTGCGGGCGGTCGGACCCGGCACCGCCGTTATCACTGTAACCGCGGATGATGTAAGCGGCGTCAAGAAGACCTGCACCGTTGTCGTAACGGGTGCGGCGGCAACCCCGACTCCAAGCCCGAGCCCGGCCCCGTCTCCGACGCCGACGCGCACGCCGACGCCGACCTTCACGCCCACTCCGACGCCCACCCCGGCGCCACCCGATCCCGAGGATTAGTGCGCCCATTCCATGGAAAGCGAGACCCAATGAAAAAGGGATTATCTCTTTTATTGCTGCTCCTGACGCTTGCCCTTGCGGGTTGCCATATCGCGCCCATTGCGCCCGTCGGCGAGCCGACGGCGCCGCCCGTCCTGACACATACGGCTGTCCCCGTCGAGCTGCCGACGGACAATGAAGCAACCGCGCAAACGCCCGCGGGGACGCCGATGGAAGTGCAGGCGCCGCCGCCTGCTGCCGCGCCCTCGCTTCCGAAAGATGAGAATGGCATTCTGATCGGCTCAGAAGTCTTTGACGCGCCGCTTATGCTGATGGGCAGGGGCAACGGCATCAATGTGCGCGCGGGCGCAGGCACGGATTCCGCCATCGTTACGGTCGCGGGGTTGGGGCAGCTCTGCGAAGCCACGGAAGTGGTGAACGGCTGGTATAAGGTGCGGGTCTATCCCGGCATGTTCGACGGCTATATACGCAGTGATTTTCTGGAGCCCTACGACGCGGCGCGGGAGTTTTATGTCAGGCCGCGTACGGATACCGTTGCGGTAACCGATAAAAACAATGAAACCGTGCAGAAACGGAGCACGCTCGTCGATGTCCGAACCTATCTGCCGGACATTGTATACCACATGGTCTTTGCCCGACCCGACAATTATGTGGGCAGGCCCCTGTATTCGCGAGACCTCTGCCTGCTGCAAAAGGGGACGGCGGAGAAATTGCAGAAAGCGCAAGCCCTGTTTGCCAAGGATGGCTATACCATCAAAATCTATGACGCCTATCGCCCCTCGGCGGTCTCGGGCATACTCTTCGATTTCGTCGGCGACGGGAACTATGCGGCATCCGCGGGCAAGTCCGCGCACAACCGAGGGATCGCGGTGGATATTACGCTCGTAGACGCGAACGGCAACGAGCTGGAAATGCCCACCCTGCACCCAATGTGGGGCTTGGAGGATAAGGAAAAGCACGCAATGTCCAATCGGTCTTATGCGGGCATGACAAGCGCCGCGAAGGCCAATATGGACTATATGACGGGCATTATGAAGCGTTGCGGCTTTACCACCATATCTTCCGAATGGTGGCACTTTGCCGACAGCAATGCGGATCAGTATCCGCCGCTCGATATTCCGTTTGAGAAGATTACCGTTGTAGAACAGGAGAGAACTCCGTGAAGAAACGTATCATTTTATGTATCATCATAGCCATAAGTCTCGCGCTCAGCCTTATAGCCTGCACGCCCAAGGTAAGTGTCCCCATTGTACCTGAAGGCCCCGCGCCCCTCAGCCTGGAGCGCGACCTCGGCGTATACGTAGACGGCACCTGGTTCCCGATCCTGCAGGACGCGGAAGCGCTGCTCACGGCGCTTGGCAGCGATTATACGATGGAGATAATTGGCGCCTGTGTTTACCAAGGAGATGACAAAATCTTCATCTATGCGGACTGCATGGTCTTCACCAATCCAAACGGCGTGCGGGATATTTGGCATCTCATTAAGCTTGACAGCGACAATCTGTCGACCTCCCGCGATATACGCGTGGGCATGACGCTTGATGAACTAACGGCAGCCTATGGCACTGCATTTTATGGGGAATTGGGGGATGATATAGTTTTAGTCTATTCCATCTCCGGCGTGGAAGAGGATGAGGAAAGCCCCTTCATCCGCTTTGTACTCGACGGCGACATTATAACGTATATTGAAATCTGCTATCCCACGAACGATTTCAGCTGATCCCTCACTCGACCCGCATAGCCCGATGATACGTCGCATACAGTCCGCCCCCGGCCAGCAATTCCTCATGCCGTCCGCGCTCGACGATGCCATGCTCATCCAGCACGATAATCTCATCCGCGTTCTTCACGGTGGAGAGACGGTGCGCGATCACCAGGGTGGTGCGTCCCTCGCTCAGCGCGGCGAAGGAGCGCTGTATCTCAAACTCGGTCAGTGAATCCAGCGCGCTGGTCGCTTCATCGAGTATCAGCACGGGCGGGTTCTTCAAAAACAGCCGCGCAATGCTGATGCGCTGTTTCTGCCCGCCCGAAAGCCGCGTGCCGCGCTCGCCCACCTGCGTGTCGTAGCCGTCCTCCATTTTCAAAATTTCATCGTGGATATGCGCCCGCTCCGCCGCTTCGTGCACCTCTTCATCGCTTGCGCTGGGCCGCCCGTAGCGGATATTGTCCGCCACGGTTCCCGCAAACAGGAACACATCCTGCTGCACGATACCGATATTGCGGCGCAGGCTCTTCATCGTCACATCGCGGATATCCGTACCGTCCACCAAAATCTCGCCATCCTGCACCTCATAAAAGCGCAGCAGCAGATTGCAGAGGGTCGTCTTCCCGCCACCCGATGGCCCGACGATGGCCAGGGTCTTCCCGCTGGGCACATCGAGGTTGATATGCGACAGCACCTTCTCGTGGTCGTCATAGGAGAAGGAGACGTTGTGAATTGCGATATCCCCGCTCACATTTTCCAACGCAATCGCGTCCGGCTTATCGACGATCTCCGGTTCGGTATCCATAATCTCCAAGAAGCGCGAGAAGCCCGCCATGCCCATCATGTATTGCTCGGCCAAAAAGGCGACGCGGCGTATGGGGCCGGTCAGTGCCGCGCCGTAGAGGGAGAAAGTCAATAATGTCACGGTATCCACGCCGCCGCGCAGAAGGAAAAACCCGCCCCCCGCGATAATCATAAAGGGGAAGAGCGAGGTGAAAAATTCCGCGCCGCCGTTGAAAATGCCCATCGCGCGGTAAAAAGAGTTCTTCGCGGTGCGGAAGCGGTCGGTATAGCCCGAGAAGCGGCGTATCTCATAGGGCTCGTTGGCAAAGGCCTTGGCAGTTCGTGCGCCGCTGAGCGAGCTCTCAATCCCCGTATTGATCTCGGCGATGCGCTCCTTGACCAGCAACGAATTGCGCCGCATACTGCGCCGCGCCACGGCCACAAACCAAACGGTCAGCGGCACCAGCGCAATGAGCACCAGCGCCAAGCGCCAGTCCACAAAGAACATCAGCGTGAACGCGCCAACGATGGTCAGCGAGGATATCAGCAATTCCTCCGGCCCGTGGTGGGCCAGCTCCACAATATCGAACAAGTCATTGGTCACACGCGTCAAAAGCTGCCCCGTGCGCGTCTTATCGAAAAATGAAAAGGGCAGGCTCTGCAAATGCTCAAAAATCTCCGTCCGCATATCCGCCTCCATGCGCACGCCCAGCATATGCCCCCAATAGTTGATGATAAACACCAGAAGCGCCCGCACACCGTAGGCCAAAAGCAGTCCGCCTATCATCCAAAAGAACACCCGCGCGCTGTCGCTGCCCGCCGTCATATTGGGAAACAGCGAAGTCAGCGCAAAGCGGGAGAGGAAGGGGAAGACCAAATCGATCCCCGCTACAAAAGTGGCGCAGAGGAGATCGAGGTAGAGCAGCCTGCGGTGGGGTCGAAAATACGACATAAAGCGCTTCAAATTTCTCATATACACATTATACTCGTTCAATCTTCAACGCGCAATGCGCACTTCCAATCATTGCGCATTGCACGTTGAAAATTTTGCATTGAAAAATTCAAAAACCCTATTGACAAATCAATATTATACATAATATAATATCAGCAACGAAATAATATTGCACAGAAAGGAGGATGACTATGGCTTTTCAGATCAGCACATCATTATTGGACGCCTGCGTGCTGGCACTGCTCTACCGGGAAGACGCCTACGGATACAGCCTGACGCAAAATGTAAAGGAAATCATCAACGTATCCGAATCCACGCTCTACCCGGTGCTTCGCCGCTTGCAGAACGAAGATTATCTGACCGTATACGACGCGCCGTATAGCGGCCGGAATCGAAGGTATTACAAGATCACGGACGCGGGGAAGGCGAGATTAGGCGAATTTATCGCCGAATGGGATGATTACAAGAGCAAGGTCGACAGGATACTGTTGGAAGGCAGGACAGACAACACATTGCAAACGGGGGGTGACGGCATTGAACAGAACTGAATTTATCAGTCAATTGAAGAGACAGCTGCGCAAACTGCCCTTTGACGAGATCAAAGAGGCCGTGGATTACTACGAACAGTATTTCGACGACGCGGGCGCGGAAAACGAGCAGACGGTGCTATTGGAGCTGGGTTCTCCCGCCGCCGTGGCATCGGAGATCATCGCGGCCTTCGCGGTGAAGGATGTGGAGAAGAAGCGCGGTCTGTCCAAGGCTTGGATGGCCATATTGGCGGCGTTCGCCTCGCCCCTCATCACGCCGTTTGCGCTGGTCGTGATCATCCTCGCGGTTATCCTGGTGGTGTTGATGGTCGCCATCGTCATCGCGGTGGGCGGCACGGGTGTAAGCCTGATTCTGACGGGCATCGCGAGCCTGGTGACCAGCGTACCCATCGCGGGGCAGGGTTTTCCCACGGCGCTGTTCTTCTTCGGGCTGGGCCTGACCGCTTCGGGCATAGGTCTGGCGATTATAACGGGCACGGTGCAATTGGCAAAGAAAAGCTTTAACAAGCTGGCAAAGGGTATGGGCAAATTCGTCTTAAGGAGGAAAAAGAAATGAAAACCATTTGGAAAGTGGTGATTATACTGATCGCCGTGGGTCTGGTTCTCTCACTGGCAGCCGTTTGGATGGGCGCAAGCCGCTGGGTATACTGGGATAAGCGCGGTCCGCAGATCGCGCAGGAGACGAGGATCACCGAGCTTGCGTTGGATGCCTTTCAAAGCATCGATATAGACGCCGAGTTCGCCGATATCGAATTCATAGAAGCCGATGCATACGGCATAGATATCCGCTATTTTGATTCGGATGTGACATGGAGCGCAGAGGACGGAAATCTGAAAATAAACTTCCGTGCGCAGAAAAGATATCATATCAATCTCAGCTTCAGCAATACGAACAGCTACATCAAGGTCTATCTCCCCGCGAATGCCCAATTGGGCAAGGTATCGGTTCAGGCGGATTCGGGGGACATAAAGCTCGGCAGTTTCCAAGCGGAGGATGTACGGATTCAGAACTCTTTTGGGGAAATGCGCATATATTCGATCACATGCAGCGCGCTGCAGATCAATCTGAATTCCGGGGATTTTTCGGGCAAAAACCTGACGGTGGCGGGGGAGCTCGACTATAAAATCAAGTTCGGCGCAAGCAGTTTTGAAACCGTCAAAGCGAAAAGCCTGCGGATAGACAGCAATTCGGGCGACCTTGCGGTGGACGGATGTATTGCGGATATGATTGACGTGAAAAACAATTTCGGCGTAAGCAAGTATGAAACCGTCACCGCAAAAACGCTTGCGATCGACAGCAATTCGGGCGATATCTCGATAAACGCTTGCAGATTGGAAAGCCTGAGCATCAATCAAAAGTTTGGGGAGATCACCGCCACAAACTTGGTTTCATCCAAGACAAAGATTGACGCGAACAGCGCGGACATACGTCTCAGCGGCGACTTTTCCGGTCGAACGGACATCACCAATGCCTTCGGCAGCGTAAAATTCACGACGTCCTTGGCCAAGGAAGCTTACACCTACGACCTGTACACGGAATTCGGGGATGTGACCGTCGATGGCAGCAAGGGCAGGAACAGCGTGCACGGCGGCAATTCAACGGAGCATTTCCTGTATATCACAAACACAAGCGGCGATATTCGTGTAGATTTCTCCAAATAAAGCGGACGCTTTATTTGGCCCCTAACACGGTTTACAAAAACAAAATCCGCTCAATGGCAGCCATCAAATTCGCCACCCCATAGGCCACCAGCAACTGCACCAAGGTACCCATGAGCGTACTCCGCCAATCGCGGAACTCCTTGTGTAAAGTGGCAATCGCGGCAAAACAGGGCGGGTACAGAGAGAAGAAAACCAGATAGCAATAGGCGGAGAGCGGGGTGAACATGGCAAGCAGCCCCGCTTCTCCGCCCGCGTATAGCAGCAGCGTGGACGCGGCGCCCTCCTTGGCGATCAACCCCAGCAGCAGCGATACCGAAGCGCCCGGATGTGCAAAGCCCAGCGGCGCGAATACGGGCGCAATGGCCGTGCCGAACAGCGCGGCCAAACTCTGCGCGCTGTCCTCCGTATAGGCAAGGTCGGGGGAGAGATGCATCGCCAGCCAGACGAGCACGGACATCAGCAGTATCACCGTACCCGCGCGCCGCAAAAAATGCCCGCAGCGCGCGGACATCTGCGCCCAGGTGTTGCGAAAGGTAGGGCGGCGGTAGGGCGGCAGTTCCATCAGAAAGGGCGGGGGAGCAGACCGCTTCTGAAGCCGATTCATAAGCAGCAGTACACATATCCCCACAAAAACCCCCAGCACATACAGGCTCCAAACCACCAGTCCCCTATGCATGGGAAAGAAGAGCCGCGCCAGCAGCCCGTAAACGGGCAGTTTCGCGGAGCAGGAGAGATAGGGGATCAGCGCCGCAGTACGCTTGCGGCAGCGCGCGCAGTCCAGCGTGCGCGCCCCCATCAGCGCGGGTACGGAGCAGCCAAAGCCCATCAGCAACGGCACAAAGGCCTTGCCGTCCAGGCCGATCTTGGAGAGTACCCCATCCATCAAAAACGATACCCGCGCCAGATAGCCCCAGTCCTCTAAGAGCGATAACAGGCCAAACAATAGCGCAATCTGCGGCAAAAAGGTCAGTACGGACAACAGCGCCGCCAGCACGCCATCCGTGAGAAAATCGGAAAGCCAACGGGGCGCATCAAAGCGCGACGCCTGCAATATGACCTCCGAAGCTCCCTCCAATAAATCTGAAAGCCAAGCCCCCACCGTATCAAAAGTCAGGGTAAACAGCAGCGCCATCACCAGTGTAAAAAACGCCAGCCCCCAAACGGGATGCAGCAATACCTTGTCCGTGCGCGAAACCCGCGGCGCGCGCGCCCCAACGACCAACCCCGCCAGCAGCGCGTCAATAGCGGCAGGTCGCTTTGCGGTCGGCAATTTCCCGCAAAAAGGCCGCGCCGCGGCGGGCAGGCGTTCCAGCGTCGCCAACAAGCCGGGCAAGCCCTCGCCACTGCGCGCGGAAATGGGAAGAACAGGAAATCCCAGCTTTCGCGCCAGCCCGCTATAATCGATGCGTATCCCCTTCGCGCGGCACTCGTCCGCCATATTCAAAACCAAAATCAGCGGCAGCCCCAGTTCGCAAAGCTGTGAAGTCAGCAGCAGCCCCCGCGCCAAATTGGTCGCGTCCACAATATTGATAATACAATCCGGCTTCTGTCGCAATATCGCTTCCTGCGAAACCTCCTCCTCCCGCGTCCCCCCCGCAAGGGCATAGAGTCCCGGCAGATCAACCAGGTTATGCCCCGTACCGCGCACGCGCGCGCGTTTCGTCTCCACGGTCACGCCCATGCGGTTGCCCACCTGCTCCCGCGCCCCGGTCAACCGATTATAAAGCGTAGTCTTTCCGCTGTTGGGATTCCCGACCAATAAAAAATCCATACGCACTGCTCCTTGCGTATGGATATGTTTTGGAGTGAATAGTTATGAGTGAATAATGAATAGTTACGGAAGGAATCGCAAGCGATTCCGAAATAAAAGGAATGCCGCAGGCATTTCTACAATAACTTTTAACTCTTAGCTATTCACTCTTAACCTCTCCAACAACCAACAAACATTCTCCCCCAACCGTTCCATCGTCAACATGCCCTCCGCGTCCTTGGCGAACTCGCCCTCCGTGCGTGCAAGGCCCATGTTCCAATAGGAGGAGCCGGGTACGATCATATCATTGATCAGGAAGAAGTGGTTGATGGAATCCAGCGCGTGCATGCCGCCACAGCGACGCACCGCGGAAACCGCCGCGCCGATTTTGCGCGAAAAAGCCTGCTCCCTGCGCCCCATAGACCCGCAACGGTCGAGAACGGCTTTCAATTCGGGCGTCAGATCGCCGAAATACGTGGGCGAGCCGAGCAAAATCACATCCGCATCCTTCATCAGCGGATACAACTCATTCATCCAATCTTCGCGCGCGCAACGGCCAAGATGCCGCCCACAAGCGCCGCAGCCCGTGCAGCCCAGTGTAGGCCGTCCACCCGCTTGGTAGAACTGCACTTCGTGTCCCGCGCGTTCGCAAACATCCAGCACTGCGCGCAGCATTGCCGCCGTATTCCCGCCCGCGCGGGGACTGCCGTTAACCGCCAAAATCTTTGCCATAGAAAAACTCCTTTATTCGGGCAACATGATAAGCATGTTGTTTCCCGGATTGCCATAGTAATGTGTGGGCAGTTTACCATCCCATGCCTTGTAGTATTCATATTGCAGCAGCTCGGGGGTGAGGGATGCGCTTAACAGGGCATTCGCCTCGGCTTGCGCTCTTGCGATTGTGAGGATGGCATTGGCCTCGGCCTGCGATTCCAGTGCAATCCTTTCGGCTTCGGCGGCGGCGCTGATCGTGATCTTCTCGGCTTCGGCGCGCGCCCGTGCAACGTCCGTCGCGGCTTCTGTTTCGATGCGCAACTTGGTTTGCTCGGCAACCTGCTTCGCTTCCACGGCGTCCGTATATGCATCCGTGAAGTCTATATCCTCAATGGATACCTGTATGATGGTAATGTAGGTTGCGTTTACCGACGCGGTGAGAATTTCCTTAAAGGATGCCGACAATTCACTGCGGTTCGCAACGAGCTCTTCCGCGCTGTACTTGGAAAATGACATCTTGATGCTTTCAAGTATGCGCGGCAAAACGAGCACATCATAGTAACCCGTACCGACTTCTTTGTACATGGACACAACATTCGCCTTGTTCACAGAGAAGTTGACGGACAGTTTGACATCCACTTGCTGTATGTCGCGCGAGAATGCGCTGGTTTCAAGCATGGCTTTCTGTTCTTTAACAGAGATGGTTATAACCTTCGCAAACGGGTTTTTGCCGTGCAATCCCGGTTCAATGATATCGGGAATGACCTTCCCGTATACGCTTGCCACGCCAACCTCGCCGACGGGGACGGTCGTGAAGGAACTGATGCCGATTATCACGCCCGCAAGCAAGACGAGACTAATAACGATCCAAGCAATGACTTTCTTCATGTGCAATTCTCCTTTGCAATTTGTTTTGACTTTACCTATGTTTGACGGATCACGATGCCGCCGATGCCGCAGTGTTGGCTGAAATCGCCGCAATCATCGCTGCTTCCTGCGCGAGAATGATATTGGTGATGCTCGTGGAAAGCAGCGCGGTCAGAACGCTGTTTTTCGCATAACCATCTGCCACAAGCGCGACCGCAAGTAGCAACAGTTCCGGCTTTGTGACGGAAAACGCGCCAAGTCCCTTTTGTTTCCGTAAATAAGCCTGCACTTCGCAGATATCCCGAATTAAGATATCCATCTCAACGGGCAGCAGTGCCAATACGCCCAAAGACGCGAGCGTAAAGGATCTGTCCAATCGGATTTTCTGCGCCCGCAGCGCGTCGCGCAGGGTGAGAACCTTCTCAACCGCGCTGTCATCCGACGCACTCAAAACCAGCACTTGCGCCAAAGCCTGCACGCTGTTCTTCGCCAAAAACTCTCCTTTTAGCTGCAAGTAGAGCTTCTCCATTCGCTCCGTCCCGACCGCAACATCCAAATCGGAAAGCCCCAACATAGCGGCATAAATATAATCATCCTGCCCGGTCAAAAAGAAATGTTGCGTCTTCATGGCGTCATAAAACGCCCGCGAACGATTTACAACGTTCTGATAATCACCGGATTCCGCCTGCCGTGCAATCTCAAGCGCCGCAAGCGCAAGAAAATCGGAGGTCCGAAATTTCGCGTCTTTCAACAACCCATAGATTTGCAAAGTCTCGCCAAGCAAAGCCTGCGGCTCGGGCGAAAACGACAACAGCGTCGCCACGCACAGGGTCATATGCCCCCGGAAAGGGGAGAACACACCCGTATCTTCCTTAATCAAATCATGGCAACAACGTATCGCTTCGCGATCCATCGCCCGCCCCTCCTGCGCATACAGCAGCGCCGCCAAACGCCTGGTGATGGCATAATGCCGCCGCAACCCTTTGCGGACGGTCTGCGCATTGGATACAAACAAATCTAATTTTCCCTGCATCGCATATTCCATACACGTCTCCTCCATTTGCTTCATCTGTTTCATATTATACTCGCATTGAGGTAACTATTCAAGCATCACTGACTAGAATCCCACGCCAAACTCATGAAAGTCAACGCACGCCAAAGCGACGTGGCGGATTGTCTTACAGGCTCATCACGCGGGCGATGTATTTTTCGGGGTTTGTGCCTATGGCATAACGTTTCTTTTTCAAACGCAAGGGCTTTGCATCGACCTCCAACAGTTTCAAAATGTTAATCGCCCATTTTCGGATGATGTTCAGGTTGAAGGCCGTTTGTTTGTCGAGCGTTCGGTTCTCGTCCTCGCGAAAGATCACCCTTTTTCGATCTGTGGGTTATGCCTCGGCCCTCCGATTATATTGTCGGCTCACTTTCGAAACTGTAGATGTTATAGCTCGCAAACTGCGAATTAGAGTATTTCAGTGATAAAGATACCGTAGAAAATATTGAAGCTTGGCTGAATACATCGGTAATCAATCCGTTTCCGAATCTTTCTCCATAAACGAAGATGCGCTGACTTCGATTTGCACCAGCGCGCGCCGGAGCAATAGATGGTCGTTCTGCAATTCGATATCGTCCGTCCACTCGCGCATGCGCTGTTCAATATGCTCGCGGTCGGCGTTCGCGCGGGCGTGGTCGATCTCCTCGGGCCAATCCGCGTCATTTGCCAGCACGATCACCGCGTTGTCCTGTATAACGGCAAGACCACCGTATACCGCGAGCCATCGCTCGGTGCCGTCATTCAGTATACGCAGGATTCCAACATCCAGTACGGCCGAACGCGCCTCATGCCGCGGCAGTACGCCCAGATTGCCGGTCGTGCAGCGCAGGATAACCATGCCGACCTCTTCGTCAAGCTTCGTCCTGTCAGGTGTAATGATACGCAGATGAAGTTTTTTCTCGGCCATTTATTTGCGCTCCTCATACCTGCGGATCACATCGTCGATCGTTCCCGCGTTCAGGAACATGCCCTCGGGAATGTCATCATATTTCCCTTCGATGATCTCTTTGAATCCGCGTATGGTGTCTGCAAGCGGCACATATTTGCCCGGAAGAGAAGTGAATTTTTCCGCCACAAAGAACGGCTGCGATAAAAATCTCTGCACTTTTCGCGCGCGGTTAACGGTCTGTTTATCACTTTCCGGCAACTCGTCTATGCCTAAAATGGCTATAATGTCCTGCAGGTCCCTGTAACGCTGCAGAATGCTTTGGACGGAGCGCGCCGCCCGGTAATGCTCCTCACCCAGCGGATCTATGTCGAGGATGCGCGAGGTCGATTCCAGCGGGGAAATCGATGGGTATATGCCTTGCTCCACGAGTTCCCGCGACAGAACGGTGGTTGCGTCCAAATGCGCGAAAGTTGTCGCGGTCGCGGGATCGGTAAAATCGTCGGCTGGCACATAGATAGCCTGTACGGATGTGATGGAGCCTGTCTTCGTGGACGTGATGCGCTCCTGCAAGCTGCCGATTTCCGTGGCAAGGGTGGGCTGATAGCCAACGGCACTCGGCACGCGCCCCAGCAGCGCGGAAACCTCCGATCCGGCCTGCACAAAGCGATAGATATTATCGATGAACAGCAGCACATCCTGCCGCATGACATCGCGGAAATATTCGGCTATGGTCAACCCTGTGGCACCCACCCGCATGCGGGCACCCGGCGGTTCGTTCATCTGTCCGAATACCAGTGCCGTCTTATGGATAACCTCGGAGCGGATCATATCATTATACAGGTCGTTGCCTTCACGCGTGCGCTCACCCACGCCCGCAAAGACGGAATAGCCGCCATGCTCTTGCGCGACGTTGCGGATAAGCTCCATGATCAGCACCGTTTTCCCGACGCCCGCACCACCGAACAGGCCGATTTTGCCGCCCTTTGCGTAGGGGCAGAGCAGATCGATTGCCTTGATACCGGTTTCCAGTATTTCCATATTTGTCGCCTGTTCGGAAATGCGCGGCGCGTGGCGGTGGATAGACCAGTTTTCCGCCGCGTCGAGTTCCGGCTTGCCGTCGATGGACTTGCCGAGCACGTTCAGCATGCGCCCCAGCGTCTTTTCACCGACCGGCACTGTGATCGGTGCGCCCGTGTCAACCGCTTCCATGCCGCGGATGAGCCCCTCCGTGGGGTGCATGGAGATACAGCGGACGGTCTTGTTTCCCAGATGCTGTATGACTTCCAGCACGATGGACGCCTCGCCGTTTTGAATCTCTACCGCGTTATACAGCGCGGGCAGTGCATCTTCAAAGCGGATATCCAGCACAGCGCCGACGATCTGCAACACCTTTCCCGCATTCTTTCCGTTACATTTCAAACTATATCACCTCTTCGTTTTGAAATATTGGTGCTGCTCACAATCTCGCTGATCTCCTGCGTAATGGCAGCCTGCCGCTTATGATTATAGGCGCGCGTCAGTTTGGTCAAAATATCGGAAGCGTTATTTGTGGCCGTATCCATGCTGAGCATACGCGCCGCCTCTTCGCAGGCTGAGGATTCCAACAGGGCATTGTAGATAAACGCGCTGATATACAGGGGTATCGCATGCTCCAAGTAAAATGAAAGATCCGGCTCGTATCGCATATCGTCGGCGTCGCTCGCCGCCTCCGCAGCGATTGGCAGGATTCGCTCGACGCGTGGCACATGGGTCAGCACCGATTGGAAATTCGTATATGCCACATAGAGTTCGTCAAATTCTGCGGAAACGTACATATCCATGATGCGGCTTCCCGCGCGCTTCACATCTTCAAAAAACAAAATATCCAGTACATTGTCATATTGCGCTATGATATTTTTGCCGTGACGGCTGAAAAAATCGACCCCTTTCAATCCGGCGACAATGATCCTTTCGTTTTTCCCCTCCATATGCGCCAGCGTTTCCTTTGCGATATTCGCGTTATACCCGCCGCACATCCCTCTGTCACTGCTTATCACAAGATACGCGGTGTTTTTGACTTCCCGGGACTTGAAAAAAATGTTTTCGCGCAGTTCCTCGCGTTGCGCAAGGCTGTGCATGATATGTACCGTCTCAGCATAAAAAGGGCGTGTCATTTCTAAACGCGTCTTTTCCCGCTGCAACTTGGAAGCGGCGACCATATGCATTGCCTTGATGATCTTTTGCGTCGATTTCACGCTGGATACCCTGCGTTTGATCGCTTTTATCGACGGCATTCCGCTACCTCTCAGGCTTATCGGTGCTTTTTTTGAAAGCGACGATTACATCTATGATTTTCTGTTCCAGCGCGCTGCTCAGTTCCTTCTTTGCGCGGATCTCATCCAGCAAATCGCCGTGATATTCCGTAACATAGGCCAGAAAATCGTATTGGAATTTCCGCACCTGGGCTACAGGCACATCCGCCAGATATTTGTTTGTGAGCGCGTACAGGGTCAGCACCTGCTTCTCAACGGGCATGGGACGGTATTGCGGTTGCTTCAATATTTCCACGATGCGCTGGCCGTGGTTCAGCCGCTCCAGCGTATCCGCGCTCAGATCGGAACCGAACTGTACAAACGAGGCCAACTCTCGATACTGTGCCAATTCGATGCGCAATGGGCCGGCAATCTTTTTGATGGCCGGGATCTGCGCGGCTCCACCCACGCGGGATACGGAAAACCCGGGATTGATCGCGGGGCGTATGCCGTCGTTGAACAACTCCGTCTCCAAGTAGATCTGCCCATCGGTAATGGAGATTACATTGGTTGAAATATAGGCGGATATGTCGCCTTCCTGGGTTTCTATGATAGGCAGGGCAGTCAGTGAACCGCCGCCGTCTTCCGCGCGCAGGCAAGCCGCACGTTCCAGCAGTCTCGAATGCAGATAAAAGATATCCCCCGGATATGCCTCGCGGCCCGGCGGTCGACGCAACAGCAGACTGAGCGCACGGTATGCGACGGCATGCTTGGACAAGTCGTCATAAACGATCAGCACATCCCTACCCGCATCCATCCATTTCTCCGCGATGGCGCAGCCCGCATAGGGCGCGATATATTGCAGGGAAGCGGAATCGCTCGCAGTCGCGGCGACTATGGTCGTATATTCCATGGCACCTGTGTCGCGCAGGATTTTCGCGATGCGTGCCACGGTCGATGCCTTTTGCCCGATGGCAACATATACACAGAGTATATCCTTGTCCTTCTGATTGATGATCGTATCTATGCAGATCGCCGTCTTCCCGGTTTGGCGGTCGCCTATGATCAATTCCCGCTGCCCGCGCCCGATGGGGACGAGCACATCGATCGCCCGTATGCCGGTCTGCAGTGGTTCATGGATCTCCCTGCGCTGGATGACGCCCGGTGCCGGGCGTTCTATAGTCCGCGCGGCGTTGCACGCGATATCCCCCTTGTTGTCAATCGGCTGCCCCAGCGCATTCACCATGCGCCCGATCATCGCGTCCCCGACCGGTACTTCGGCCACGCTCCCCGTCGCCCGAACCAGATCGCCTTCCTTAACCAGGACATCCGGCCCCATCAGCACGGCTCCGATGCTGTCGCTGTCCAAGTTCAGGGCAATCGCGTATACCCCGCAGGAGAATTCCAGCAACTCGCCACTCATGGCATTCGGCAATCCGCTGACGCGCGCGATTCCGTCTCCAACCTGGATAACGGTTCCTACTTCGGTTATGCTTAATTCCGAAGTATAGTCTTTGATTTGCTTTTTTAGCGCGTTGCTTATTTCGGCAGGCCGGATGATCATCGCATACCTCCCTTTTTCAGACTGTCCTTCATATCGGCGATTTGCCTTTTTACGCTTCGATCAATCACGCGCCCGTCTACATGGATATACAGCCCGCCTATCAGGGATGGATCGATACTTACGGAGAGCACCACCTCATTATGCAGCTTTTGGGATAGCAGTGCTGTCAGCGCGGAAAGTTGCGCGTCACTCAACTCTGCCGCGGATACCACCGTTGCGACCAACCCGCTCATAGCGCATGCTCCAATTCCGCCATTGACTCCTCAAATATCCTGTTATGCGTTTGCGCGTCGAGGGAGAGTGCAACAAATTTCTCCGCCATAAGTGAAGCGACCTCGATCATCTGCACCCGCATCTCTTCGTCGGCGCGTACCCGTTCCGCTTGGATGTCGGCGGCGGCTTGTGCCTTCATGGCGGCTATTTCATTTTCGGCAGTCTCCATGAGCTTCCGGCGTCTCTCGGCGGCATGCGTTTGTGCCTGCTCCAGAATCCGGATGCGCTCCGCGTCCGTTTCCGTCAACTTTTCCTCATAGAGCGCTTTCAGTTCATTTGCGCGGGCCATATCGTTCTTCGAGGTCTCCAACTGCTCGCGGATTCCATCGGCGCGCTTTTTCAAAAACTTACGGACAGGCTTATACAGGATCAGGGATAATACGACAGCCAGCAGGCACACGTTGAACAATATAATGCCGGCACTGATCAGCGTTTGCGCATCCAAGCCAAATATGCGCCCTTCAGGCGTGGCGGCAGCTAAGAGCAATCTCATGGGAACGCCCCCCTTTCGTTTTCGATCAATGCTTTAAGGAACAATGCTCTGCAAATAGATAGGTATCAGTGGATTTGCAAATAAGAGTATGATTGCGATCAGAAGGCCATAGATACCGGACGTTTCCGCCATTGCCAGACCGATAAACATCGTGGTCGTGACAGAACCTGACGCTTCGGGTTGCCGGGCTATCGCCTCGATGGCCGCCACAGCGATTTTTCCCTGCCCCATGGTGGTGAGTATGCCGTTGAACAGCGCGAGTGCGGCCGCGATTTGCGCCACCGCAATGATGAGAGCCAGTGGGTCTTGCATGATAAGTTTCCTCCCTAATTATGTTTTAGCTTTATGCCTGTATTAAGTCTCGTTTCCCGGGGTTGCCGCGATGCCAATGAAGGTCAGGCTCAGCACGCAGAAGATATAAGTTTGCACTATCCCGGAAAAGAGGTCAAAATAAACGTGTAATACCGCGGGTATGGCAAAGCGCAGATATATGGGCGCCGAATAAATCAGCGAGGTGAGTATCATCCCCGCCAGCACGTTTCCGAAAAGACGGAAACTCAACGAAATTGGCCGTGCCAGTTCTCCGATCAGATTTAGCGGAAAGAATATAAAGCTCGGTTCAAAAAAACTTTTGAGATATTTACCCTTGCGGTGCCGTATCCCCATCACTTGAATCAGAATGAATGTAGCCATTGCCAGCGCAAAGGTAGTCGCCCAGTCGGCAGTCGGCGGCCGCAGTCCGAAAATCCCAACGATATTGGAAAAGAAAACAAAGGCAAAGACCGTGAAAAACCAATTCCCCAAGCCCATATGCTTTTCACCGGCGGCACTTTTTACAATACCATCAAAGGATTCCACCAGCAACTCCACAACGTTCTGAAAGCCGGACGGTATCTGCTTCCATTTGCGCAAAGTCAAACGAACGACCACAGCGAGAATGATCAGCACCAGCATAATGATCCAAGTGCTCAATATGGTTTGCGTAATCCACACCTCGACGCCGAAGATATTCAGAACCCATAGTACCTTATTGTTAAAATCCAAATGCTGCTCCTCTCTCTAAGCAGTTGCGTCCCCGTTCTTTATGCCGCGTTTCATAAAAGGCAAGGCGATCTGAAAGGTCAAAACACCGACCGCCGCTCCCCAAATGCTGATAAACGGGATCAGCGCGGCAGCGACCAATACCAATCCGGTCAAAACAAAACGCAGAAGTTGCTGCATGCGCACATAGTTTCCCGCTTTTGCCGCTTCCATCCCGACGACTTTTTTTACGGTGCGGTCAAGCATCCAAACTTTGAACACATTCAAAAGCGCACCCAAGAGCGCGCCCAAGGCAAACGGCAGAAATTCCAGCGCAGAGATAAAAAAGCTGCCCGTAAAACCGGCGGCAAGCAAGATGAGAAATGCAATGCCGAGAATGAATATCATTTTTTTCGCTACATCGGATAGCTTCATCATTTCCCCCCGTTTTTTTTCGCCAAGCCGAACACCGCCCAAAATGCCGCCGCCATACCTGTCAGTGAGAAAACCAGCAGCAACCATGGTGCAGTGTTGAGAAGACTGTCCAAATACTTGCCAATGAACACGCCGATAAACAAGCAGGCAATGATGGTCAATCCTATCTGCGATGAGATCGACAGCGCACGCAATATCCCGCCCCGCTGTTTTTTCTGGTTTTTCGGCGCTTCGTTCATCTTACTTTTCATTATACTGATAAATAGGGATGCGTCAACTTAACCATAAGTGAAATATATGTGAAAATGACTTTATGGTTCCGCTTATTGTCCGTTTTCACCCTGCAAGCTATCGCGGTAGCCATTGCCAAATGGTGAGGAGCGGCTTGTATCAACAAAAATAATATACCATACCGACGCGGTTCTGTCACCATATTACAGGTGACGGAGCCACCTTTCTTTGATAAAAGAAAACATGTTGATTATGTTTTGGTCTGTACCATTTTATGATACAGACCTCTTTTACAGAATAAACCAGTCAATCGCTCTTTCATTCTACGCTTAGGCAATCCAAGCGGATAGCAATAAAGTTGCTGATGCGTATGAACTGTATGAGGATTCAACAAAAGAAGATTTCAATTCTACTATTCTGAGCCTTCCAGAAAGCGAATTAGATTCTGAGCTTATAAAAACAGAAATATTAGTAATAGTAGCAAACAAAATAGAAAATGGTGTGTTGCAAGGATTTATTGCTAACGAGCTTAATCGTGAACAGAAAAACAATCTAACGATAAAAAGGATTTTCTCTAGCGACGGCACCATTAATATCACCTATTACTTTTTTAATTGGGGGAATTATAAGGCCGTTTATGTTTGGGCCGGAGATACGGGTGCGCACACACGAGCAGGCTCTTCTTGGACACTACGGAAAATATTCGAGCGGTTTACACCTAAAGTCGTTTTTTCACTCGGTGTAGCATTTGGCATTAAGAGAGATGGCCCCCCCAACGGTGTCATTGTATCAAAAAGAATTTGCTCCTACGATATGGGTAGAAAGATGACAGCGGGAAAAATTGTCATTAAGAAGGAGCATAATTTTTCCATAAGTCCTTGGCTGCATGAAAGATTTCGTCAGTGCAAAGGGTTTTTAAGCAAGGAACCTATTTGTGTTCGATATGGTGATATTGCTTCTGGAGAAGCGGTTGTTGATGACGAAGGATTCAAGCAATCCGTGATTGATGCTGTATCGAGCAAAGATTTAATTGGCGGCGAAATGGAAGGATACGGCCTATTTTCCGAATGTGCAAACAAAGAAATACCATGTGCTGTGATAAAAGGTATATGTGATTGGGGCGCGGGGAAAAACGAATTAGGTCATACAGAAGAAGAAAATGACTTGCGAAAAGATAAAATCCAAGCCTATGCAATGCATAATTGTTTACAGGTAGTGAACAAGCTGTTTCAAGACAATATTCTTTTGAAAAGAGAACCGTCAGATTCAAATATCATAAAATTTGTAGATTCTCACAATAAGGTTTTGAATGTATTTAAGAAATATCAAGCACTATTATACTTCCTGATTAGTCTCGCATTTGTTGCGGTTTGTATATATTGTCTGCTTCAAGGACGAGGATTTAATCTGTTCGAATTTATTATGGTTGTTGCAATTATTGTAGGATTTCTTGCGTTGGTTCTTCCCCAAATTGTTCTGCACAAACAAAAAGGAATTCTTATCAAAATCCTTGACAAGCTAAACAGTGTAGTTAAGACAACGAACGAGAAATCATCTGATAATGACAATAGGGAGGATCAGCGAAATTAGTTTTATTGATAACATAATTGCCATTAATAATAAGGCCGCTCAATAAGGCGGCTTTTCTATTTCACAAGTGACTGCTAAAATCAAAAAAAGAATTGTAGGTTCGCTCCATATTTCCCCAAACTGTCCGCAAAGTCTGTCCTACCGACTTGGCTCAAAGGCTCGGCAGGATAGTCCGACAGGGGAACCGGAACCCGGAAGTGGAGATATTCCGTTATGTCACTGAGGGCACCTTCGACAGTTACCTCTATCAGTTGGTAGAAAACAAACAGAAGTTCATATCTCAGATCATGACCTCCAAAACCCCCGTTCGCGTTGCGGAAGATGTGGATGAGCAGGCGTTGAGCTATGCGGAGATCAAGGCGTTGGCGACGGGCAATCCTCTGATTATAGAGAAATGCCAGTTGGAAATGGAGGTGAGTAAGCTGAAACTCCTGCAAGCCAGCCATCTCAGTCAGCGATATTCTTTGGAGGATAAACTCCTCAAAGAGTACCCGCAGGAAATCAAGCGGCTGACCGAACGCATAGCAGGGTTCAAGGCAGACATTCAAACCGTAGCGCAGCATCCCGCAGATAAAGATAACTTCCCGCCTATGAAAATAGACGGGATTCTTTATACGGAGAGAGCGGACGCGGGTTTGGCTATCATCCAGTCTTGCAAGGCGATGGGTTCCCCGGAACCGCGACATTTTGGTGAATACAGGGGCTTTCAAATGGTGCTTTCCTTTGACGCTTTTGCGAAAGAGTATCGTATAACGCTTTCAGGCGCGCTGTCCCACACAGTCAACCTTGGCACAGATATTCGCGGCAACATCACCCGAATAGACAATGTATTGGACGGCTTGACAACCTCACTCCAAAACTGCGAGAGCAAACTTGCCGACACGCGGCAGCAGATGGAAACCGCGCGCGCCGAAGTAACGCGCCCGTTCCCGCAGGAGCAGGAGTATCAGAAAAAGTCGAAACGGCTGAAAGAGGTCAATTCGCTGCTGAACATGGACGAAAAGGACAGCACAATCCTCGATTGCGAACCGGACGAGGGCGACACGGAGATTGCGCCGAGGGTTGCGGGCGTGGCGCGGTAAGATGACCAGCGGCGTTGGTGAAAATCAACGCCGTCTTTACCCCGCCTTTGCGTTCTGCCTTTGCGTTCCCTTTTTTGTCCTTGATTCTATGAACCTAATTTGCTAAAATAGCAATAGAAATTTATGGAGTAAGCGAGGGGATGCATATGGCTTTCACTCCCGAACAACAGAATCTTTTTGAAGCCTGCCTTTCCAAGTATCTGAGAAATGACATTGTTGCGTTGGAAGAAGGGTATCGTACCAATTCGCGTTTGCTGGATTGCCTGTACAACGAAGTACAAGGCTCCATAAATTCGGCTTATTACGGCCATGCAATAACCGAAGAAGAAGCCGATTATCTAAGGATGAAATATTAAGGACTTTGAGATTGAGGAAATCCCGGAATGGAGGTGGCGCATATGAACAAGGCATACGAACTGCGGCTTTATGACACCCCGCTTGTCAGCTTTACCCTGCAAGAGCGAGCCTATGGCGGGTTCGACGCCGAAATTCTCAAAGTGTATGACGGCGTCAGCGCCCTGCTTCCGTTGGATTTAACCCTGTCGGGCGAGGGTATGGTCAAATGGCTGGAGCGCAGGGTCATCCCCAAGAACCGAACCTTTGTCGCGGAGATTCTGAAAACCTTAAACCTGTCGGTCGGCAACACCAAGGGCATCATCGACGTATGCAAGGGGTTGTCGCTCAACGACAGCTACTGGATCGTGCCGCAGGACTTTGAAGGGCGCTTCGCGCAATACAACCTGTATGAAAACCGCTTCTCCGAAATCCTGTCCCTCGTCGCCTATACAGGCGTGGGGCAAAGCCACGAAGCCTTTTCCACCTCGCCGGAGCTGACCACCAGTGGTATGCTGCCCAAGGCATGGCGGCTTATAGAACATGACGGCATTTATCTGTATAAGGGCGGCACCAGCGGCGCGGCAAACACGGGCAATGAGCCGTACAGCGAATACTACGCCTGCCAAATCGCGCAGGCCATGGGGCTGGATGCCGTCCACTATGATTTGGAGAATTGGAAGGGCATACTGGCCTCCAAATGCAGGCTGTTTACCGACATTGACACCGCCTTTATCCCCGCGGGGAGGATTGTGCGCACGGGCGGCATCCAAGCCTGCCTGGACTTCTATGCGGAATTGAACAGGGATTTTGCGAAAATTATCAAGAGCATGTTGGTGTTTGATGCCGTGATTTATAACGAGGACAGGCATTTCGGGAACTTCGGCTTGCTGCGGGACAATCATACAGGCAAACTGCTTCGCCCCGCGCCGTTGTTCGACCATGGCCTTTCCCTGTTCAACTTCGCCATGGCGGACGATATTTCTGATTTGGTCGAATACGCCAAAACGCGCCTGCCCGCCTATTCCAACGCCACATTTGAAAGCATCTGCGCAAGCGCAATAGGGAAATTACAGGTAGAGCAGCTCCGGCACCTAATTGGATTCACATTCAAGCGGCATCCGTCCATAAACTGGCCGGAGGAACGGATTACCGCTATCGAGCGGCATATACAAAAACGGGTGCGGCAGCTTTTGGAGTTGGAACGGGCAACCCCAGGTAAGCCACCCAAGAAAAAGGGATTGGAGCGATAACTGATATAAGCGGAACCGAACTAACCGGTGCCGCCTTTTTCGCTTCATTGAAATTTGAACAGGAAGGCAGTCAACACGGCTACCGCCCCAAGCCAGTAAGGCGCAAAGACATCCCAAAACCCTATGACCCGTCGGCTACCAGACCGTTAGGCATCCCCTGTATGTGGGATAGACTGATACAGCAAT
>WREI01000026.1 GCA_009779405.1 Clostridiales bacterium | reverse complement strand
TCGGCGGTACGTCTCAATTATGAAACACAGCTCTTACTCGTGCAAACTTGTTCGGGAATCTCATGCACCTCTAACGTCCAGTCACGCCGCTCTACTCCGGAATTCACTTTTGCGATTCACAAAAACGAACGAATTTCTTCTGTCGGCTTTCTTTTTTCGCGCTGTTGTGCTATTATATACGGGACATGAGAGGGAATGTCTATTTTAATTTATTGAGGTTTCTGATGCGCAAATGGTTTGCCGGCTTGATTTTGTTTCTTTCCTGTTCCTTGATGCTCCTTTGCGGCGCCTGCGCCGCGTTTCCCGTTTTTCGTGAAACGGTTACGCCGGAGCCCACGTATACCCCGGCGCCGACGCCCACGCCGACCGCAACGCCCGTGCCGACGCCCACGCCGACACCGACGCCTGTGCCGACGCCCGTGGGGCTTTGCGGCGGATTGTACGACGTGTTCACCGAGGGTGAAATTGTACAGACGGAGAACTCGTTTCAGAGCGAGCGCGTGGCCATTTTCTATGAAAACATCGTTTGGACGCAAGCGGATTCGCCCGTGGGCCGCAAGATGTCGATCCATGTCGCGCGCATATATGTACAGGATATCGAGAGTCTTCAGGCTTTTGCGTTTACATCGGCCATACCCGTGCGGATTGCGGCGGCAGAGCTGAACGCTGTGTTGGTTGCAAGCGGTGATTATTTTAATTGGCGGGCTACGGGGCTTGCCGTGCGCAACGGGGAGGTTCTGCGGGAAAGCTTGGATCCGCAGCGCGATATTTGCATCATTTGGCGGGACGGAAGCATGGAGCACTTTGAAATCGGCCATTACAGTGCAGATATCGTCCACGACCCCAACATTTGGCATCTGTTTTCGTTTGGGCCCAACCTGCTCGATGCAGAAGGGCGCGCGAACACCGTCTTTCATGCTGACGCTGTAGACCCGGATGGCCGCCCCGTTCCATACGGGAATCCGGGGCATTATAAAACAAGCAATGCACGGATGGTGCTTGGCTATGTCGCACCCGGCTATTACATGCTGGTGTCCGTCGAAGCGGCCGGCAGAGTCTCTTCCGGTATTCGTATAGATGAACTGGCGACGCTGATGGAATCCCTCGGCTGCACGAAGGCCTATAACTTGGATGGCGGACATACGGCGCGCATGTGGTTCGGCGGAGAAGTGCGTTGCGAGAGGGGATCGGCCGAGCGCTTCGTACGGGACGTGCTTGCCATTTTGTTGCCCTGATTTCACTATAATCACAGGAGACCGCGTGTGCAGGAAGCCAGGCACGAATTTTTCTGCGCCTTCATATAATATGCAAGGCCACAAAGCAATAAAAATTCGGAGGACTTTCCATGCATACAAATCATTTTGTCGCGGCGTCATTGGAGCTGCATCTGTTCTTTTGTCGCATCATGAAGGAGCATTCGCTCTTTTTGGAAGCGGGATTCACCCCGGCGAACGCAGACTTTGCCAAGAAGGCGGATTTCTTCAAAAGCAGGTTTGAGGATCTGCTCTGCCGGGCCGTGCGCCTGAGCGACGGCGTTGTGCACGAGAACGTGTTGGAATCGGGCGAGATTCTGACCGATTTTACGCTCGAGAGCGAACGGAATACGGAGAAGCTGTCCGGCATCGATATCAACACCGAGATCACCTGTTTGGAAATGCGCCTGCACGCGGACCGGGATCGCCCTGCGGACGAGCGGCTCCGCTGTGACGTGGGGATGCTGAACAAGGAGATTCTGCACTTCCTCGATGAACTGATCTTTTTCAAGGAGACCGTGCTGAATAACGTGCGCGCCTGCCGCATGTTCACGATGAACTATCCGCTGCTGATCGAACATATACTCCGCGAAGCGAAGATGTACCGCGAACAGCTGTTGGCTTTGGAGCGCGGCGAAGATTTCGAACACTGCGTGCGCGAGACCGAACTGTTCTGGGATCAGATTATGATGGAGCATTCCCTGTTCATGCGCGGGCTATTGGACCCGTCGGAAAACAAGCTGGTCTTTCAGGCCAACCATTTCGCGCACGACTATGAAAAACTGATCGAGGAAACCCGCAGGGCGAGCGACCACGCGTTCCGGGCCATCACGGAAAAGACGCTCGAAGAGACAACGGCCCTGCGCGACTTCAAGCAGGCAGGCGCTAAGGGGATCAACGATTGCCAAATCAAATCCGTTATCGTACCCCTGCTGGCCGACCATGTGCTGCGGGAAGCGAACCACTTTATCCGCATCCTGAAAGAGTTTGAGAGATAATTGCCTTGGGGCGCAGGGGAGGATTGACCCTGCGCCCCGCTTTTTCCGTCGGATTGCTGTACGTGAATGGGCGAACGGGGGCATATATTCATTATTGTGAGCATTCCCGCAAAGATTTTTTTGCGAGTTTCCAATTGGTTTATTGCCTTTTTCTTTGCGCCGTGTTATGATGCGCCATTAGCGTTCAAATTTGCGAAAGGGGGTGACATTTTTATGGGCAGAATGCGATTGTTGCGGGGAGTGGCAAGCGGACAGGTGGAGGGCTTTTGCCTGATTAAGAGTGTCGCCATCCGGCAGAATGTGAAGGGCGTCGACTATCTGGATTTGGTTCTGATGGACGTGGACGGCGAATGCATAGCCAAGCTTTGGGATTATAATGTGCATTCTCAGGGGGCGTTCGCGGCGGAGGATCTCGTCAAGGTGCGCGCCACGATCAATATCTATAAAGACGCGGAACAGCTCAAGATAGAGCGCATACGCCACGCCATGGAGGAGGAGTGCAATCTTTCCGACCTGCTCCCCGGCGCGCCGCTCAACATGGAGGATGCGTTTGACGAACTGCTCGAACTGGCGGAGGGATTCGGGAACAAGGGCCTGCGGGAGATTACACGAACGCTCCTAACCGAGAACCGGGAACGGTTTAAGCGTTACCCCGCCGCCGTCAAGCTGCATCACGCCACGATAGGCGGATTGTTACACCATACACTGGCGGTGACGCATCTGGCGCAGAGCTTTGCGGACTTATATCCGCAGCTCAACCGTGAGCTTCTGCTGGCGGGCGCGATGCTCCATGATATAGGCAAACTCACGGAGATGGACGTGGGCAGCTTAGGTCTGGCGGGCGGATATACCGCGCAGGGACAACTGTTGGGGCATATCCAGATCGGGGCAAACTTGGTGCTGCAAACGGCGGAGCGCGTGAGCGCAAGCGGGGAGACCGCGATGTTGCTGGCGCACCTCCTGCTCTCCCACCACGGAACGGCGGAGTTCGGCAGTCCCAAGCTGCCCATGGTCCCAGAGGCGGATATACTGGCCCTCTGCGACCTGGCGGATGCAAGAATGTATGAGTTCTTCTCCGCGCTCGACGGGGTTTCCCCCGGCGGCTTTTCCGAAAAGCAGTGGGCCTTGGATAATCGGCAGATATATCAGGCGAGGAATTTGGATTAAATTTTACGCGGGGAAAGTAAAAGAACACCGCGTTTGAAACTTGAAAAGGAGGTGGATGACAATGATCAGCGATATACAGATCGCGCAGGGTACGGAATTATTGCCCATCGCGGACATTGCCGCGCGCATTGGCATCCCCCCGGACGCGCTTCTGCCCTATGGCAGATATAAGGCGAAGATAGATACAAGCTGCTTGCCGCAGACGGAGAACACCGGCAAGCTGATCCTTGTGACAGCGATGACCCCCACGCCCGCGGGCGAGGGCAAGACCACCGTTTCCATCGGTTTGGCAGACGGGCTGGCGCGTTTTGGGAAGAGAACGGCGCTGGCTCTGCGGGAACCGTCGCTTGGCCCCGTGTTCGGCGTCAAGGGCGGCGCCGCGGGCGGCGGCTATGCGCAGGTTGTTCCCATGGAGGAGATCAATCTCCATTTCACGGGCGATTTCCATGCCATCGGCTCTGCCAACAACCTGCTGGCAGCCATGTTGGACAACCATATTCAGCAGGGCAACGCATTGGGGATAGACCCGCGCCGCATCGTTTGGAAGCGCTGTATGGATATGAACGATCGCCAGTTGCGCAATATCGTTAGCGGGCTGGGCGGAAAGGCGAACGGCACGCCGCGGGAGGATGGATTTGAGATCACCGTGGCGAGCGAAGTGATGGCGGTGCTCTGCCTGTCGGCCAACCTGCAAGACTTGCAGGAACGGCTATCACGCATGGTTGTGGCATATACTTATGGCGATGTACCCGTGACGGCGGGTGACTTGCAGGCGGCGGGCGCGATGGCCGCACTGCTGAAAGACGCCATACTGCCCAACCTCGTGCAGACATTAGAGGGAACGCCCGCGTTTATCCACGGCGGACCCTTCGCGAATATTGCCCACGGCTGCAATTCCGCCATCGCCACCAAAACCGCGTTGCAACTCTCCGAGTATACCGTAACGGAAGCGGGCTTCGGTTCCGATCTCGGCGCGGAGAAGTTTCTGGATATCAAGTGCCGCATGCATGGGCTTATCCCCGCGGCGGTCGTACTCGTCGCCAGTGTTCGCGCATTGAAGATGCACGGAGGCGTTGCAAAGAAGGCGCTGGCCGCAGAGAATGTTTCCGCTGTGCGGGAAGGGATCCCAAACCTTTTGCGCCACGCGGAGAATCTGCGGGATGTTTTCGGATTGAATGTTGTCGTCGCTGTCAATCGCTTTACCGATGATACAGACGCGGAGCTTACAGCCGTGACAAGCGCACTGCGCGCAGAAGGCTTTGCCTGTGAATTGGCGGAAGTCTGGGCGCAGGGTGGCGCGGGAGGACAGGCACTGGCAAAGGCCGTACTCACCGCCTGCGAAAGACCGACGCAGTTGCAACACGCCTATCCGGTGGACGCGAGTATAGACGAGAAACTACGCCTTTTAACCCGGCGCGTATACCATGGAGAAGATGTAATTCTCTCCGATACCGCCAAAAAACAGGCGAAACGGCTCACGGCGGCGGGCTATGGCAATCTGCCCGTCTGCGTGGCAAAGACGCAATACAGCTTTTCGGACAACGCGGCGCTTTTATGTGCCCCCGAAAACTTTTCCCTTTCCGTGCGCAGTCTGAAACTCTGCGCCGGCGCGGGCTTTATCACGGCAATCACCGGAGACATAATGACTATGCCCGGCTTACCGAAAAATCCGGCAGCCGAAAAAATCGGAATAGACCCCTGGGGACGAATCACCGGACTGTTTTGAAAACAGCGATATAGATGGTGTTTCGTCCGAATCCGCAAGATGTGCGGAGAAAGAGAAACACAATGAAACTCATTTGGAACCATATAAAGAAAAAACCGGGCGTGCTGATTGGCGCCGCCCTTGCCATGCTCTGCGGCTCGGCCTGCAGCTTGTTCCTGCCCTACCTGTTCAGCGAACTGATCGAAAGCGGCATACGCGTCGGGGATATGTCCTATATCCTCAAAGTCGGTTTGCAGATGCTCTTGGTCTGCGTGGCCGCGGTCGCTTGCGGGATTGTCTCCGTGCGCTGCGGCACCGTTATCACGACGAACCTGAACAGCAGGCTCTATCACGATACCTTCAACAAGATCAACTCCCTGACCATGGAGGAGTTCGGCAGCATCGGCACCGCGTCGCTCCTGACGCGCAGTACCGAAGATCTGAACTGGGCCGCGGAGAGCGTGTCCAGCTTGGTCTATGTGCTCGTGGTTGTACCCTTCCTGTTCATCGGCGGTTGCGTGCTGGCGTTTCTGCGCGACTGGATGCTGGCGCTGTCATTGCTCGCGGGCGTGCCGCTGGTATTTTTGATCGTCTACATCGCTTCGCGCCACCAGGGCGAGTGGTGGCAGAAGAGCGACGACGCCTGCGATTTGCAGAACAAGGTCGTGCGCGAACGGCTCGGCGGTCTGCGCGTGATCCGTTCGTTCGGCAAGGAGGAGTATGAGCATTCGCGCATCGCGGCGGCAACGCGCACCATGTGCGATTTCATCATCAAGGCCAATGTGCGGGGCGGCTATATCAATCCCCTGTCCATTCTATTGCTGGACTTCATCACGATCGCCCTGCTGCTGGTCGGCGGCGCGCGCCTGCAAAACAGCGCGCTGGGCCTGCGCGTGGGCGATATCGTGGCGACGCTGCAATATGTCGCGCTGATCTTGAACGCGCTCTTGGTCGCGTCGTGGACGCTGATTTGGTATCCGCATTTCCGCGTCTGCATGGGCCGCGTGGAGGCCGTCTATACCTTGCCGGGCCTGCCGGACGAACCTACGGAAGCCCCTTCCCTGCCGGGAGAGGTGGAGCTGGAACAACTCTGCTTCCGCTTCCCGGGCGCGGAGGAGGATGTGCTGAAAGATATCAGTCTCCGCATTCCCGCCGGGCAGACGGCTGCCGTTATAGGCGGCACGGGCAGCGGCAAGACGACCCTGCTCAAGCTGCTCTTGCAGTTTTATAAGCCCACGGGCGGCGAGATACGCTTGGGCGGCGAACCGTACAGCGAACTCTCCCGTGCCAAAGTGAGAGCGCATATCTCCCCCGCGCTGCAGAAGGCGGCGGTGTTTGAGGGCAGCATCGCG
Source organism: Clostridiales bacterium (assembly GCA_009779405.1). GTDB lineage: Bacteria > Bacillota > Clostridia > Christensenellales > CAG-138 > WRCT01. Next base: position 24,406 of record WREI01000026.1, on the reverse strand, counting down.
GAGAATGTCCGCATGGGCCGGGAGGACGCCACGGATGAGGAGATACGCACGGCACTGACGGATGCGCAATTAATCGATTTCGTGGACGCGCAGAAGGAGGGGCTCGAATACGCCTGCAAGCAGAGCGGCGCGAACCTTTCGGGCGGGCAGAAGCAGCGCATCAGCATCGCGCGCTGCATCATCAAGCCCGCGGAGGTCTATATCTTCGACGACAGCTTCTCCGCGCTCGACTTCCTCACCGAAAGCCGCCTGCGCCGCGCACTCGCTACGCGCCTGAAAGGCAAAACCCAGATCGTCATCACCCAGCGCGCGGCCACGGCCATGCGTTCGGACGCCATCTTCGTATTGGATGGCGGCGCCCTCGTGGGCAGCGGCAGCCACGCCGATCTGATGAAAAACTGCCGCGTATACCGCGAAATCGTGGAATCACAGTTAGGAGTTAACCATGCCTAAAGATATAAAAGAAAAGAAAGAGAGGACGCCCGCCTGGCCTGTGCTAAAAAGGCTGTGGAAGGAATCCTCGCAAATACATAAACAACTCGCGCTGTTCGGATTGATCAACGTGCTCTCCGTCGCGCTGGCCATACTCGCGCCGGAGATGCTGGGCCGTATGACACAGCAGCTCTATGACTTTGAGCAGACGCGCGGCGTCTTCCCCTGGCAGGCCCTGATACAGACCGGCATACTGCTGGCTATCGTCTTTCTCGGTTCGGCGGTCTTCGATATCCTGCGCATGTACCTGCAGAACCACACGGTGACGGGCAAATTCACCTGCGGCCTGCGCGTGCGCATGAGTGAAAAGCTGAAGCGCGTTACGATGCGCTTTGCCGACAGCACACCCAAGGGCGAGGTTATCTCCCGCATGATGCGCGACGTCTCGGTCATCGGTATGACGACCTACAGCTTTCTCGACCTGATCACGAGCGGGGTTCTGAAGCTGCTGGGCATCATCATCATCTGCTTTGTGCTGCAACCCTATGTGGCCCTGGTCGTGCTGGTAATGACGCCATTGTCCGTCTTTCTCTCGGCGCGCCTGTCCAGCCGCTCGGAGAAGTACTATAGCCAGATGTCCGATACAAACGGCAAGCTCTACTCGATCAATGAGGAGGACTTCGGCGGCTTTGAGACCGTGCAGGCCTATCATTTGCAGGAGCGGCAGCGCCTGCGCCACAAGAAAATCTGCGACGATTTGCAGTCGCAGGGGCAGAAGGCCTTCTTTCTGGGGCGCATGGTGGAGCCGATTATCAGCTTCTCCAACAACCTCACCTTCCTCGGCATCTGCGTATTGGGCGGCTATCTGGCCTTGACCGGGGCGCTCAACGTGGGCGCGGTGGTCGCGTTTGTGCTCTACGCCAAGATGATCGCCGGACCCTTGGAGAGCATCGCGGGCGGCATCTCCCAGTTCCAGTGGACCCTGGCGGCGGCGCGGCGCGTATTCGAAGTGTTGGATGAGCCTGTGACCGAACTGCCCGAAGAGCCCAAGACCGCGCAGGGAACGGGCGAAGTCTGCTTTGAGAAGGTCTGCTTCTCGTATAATAAAGAAGCGGAACTAATTCAGGACTTGTCGTTCTCCGTGCATCCCGGCCAGAAGGTCGCGATTGTCGGCCCGACGGGCGCGGGCAAGACGACCATCGTCAATCTATTGTTGCGCTTCTATGAATTGGACGGCGGGCGCATCCTGATCGATGGCGTGGACGCGCGGGAGATGGATCCGAAACACCTGCGCTCGCTCTTCTCCATGGTCTTGCAGGATACTTGGCTCTTCTCCGGCACGCTTTTTGAGAACCTTGCCTATGGCAAGGAGGGCGCAAGCTTGGAGGAGGTAAAGGCCGCGGCCAAGCGCGCGCATATCAACCGCTTTATCGCCAGCCTGCCCGGGGGCTACGAGGCCCAGATCAACGAGGAGAGTTCCAATATCTCCGGCGGGCAGAAGCAGATGCTGACGATCGCCCGCGCCTTCGTGGCCGATCGCCCCATCCTCATATTGGATGAAGCGACCAGCAATGTGGACACGCGCACGGAGCTGTTGATCCAAAAGACCATGGACGATCTGCTGAAAAACCGCACCTCGTTCGTTATCGCGCACCGCCTGTCGACCATCGTCAACGCCGACCTCATCCTCGTGATGCGCGACGGCCAAATCGTGGAGCAGGGAACGCATAGCTCTTTGCTGGCAAAAGACGGATTTTATGCGGAAATATACAACTCGCAGTATGCTGCCATAACAGAAGCGGCAGGGTAGAGAAGTAAGAAGTAATAAGGCAGAATGCAGAGAATTACAAAAAGGCAGGGAAGGTTGCTCAAAACCTCTCTGCCTTCTGCATTATTACCTGTTACTTATTCCTACTCGTTCCTTATCGCCGCCAGCGCCGAGAGCCGCATCGCCCTCAATGCGGGGTAGAGACCCGAAATCAGCGCGACGACCATGGAGAAGAGTACGCCGCCCGCGGCGAGATACAGGGGTATGACGCTCTGGAACGGGAGACCCATGCCCATACCCATGCCACCGCCCCGGGCCATCCACAGATTGATCAGTGCGGACGCGCCATAGCTCAGGCCCAGCCCAAACAGGCCGCCGAAAAAGCCGATCAGGAGCGCTTCCATCAGAAACATCGTGACGATATTCCCCATACGGCAGCCCAATACTTTGATGATGCCGATCTCACGGGTGCGCTCATAGATGCTCATCATCATCGTGTTCATAATGCCGATGGCCGCGACCAATAGCGCGACCGCGCCGATGGCGCCGAGCACCGCGCGCAGCATGCGGGTCTGTTCCTGCGCCTGTTCCACCATATCGAGCGCGCTGTAGGTGGTATAGCCCAACTCCATGACGGCCTGGCGCACGGATGCAACTTCGTCCATCGTGACACATTTGATCTGCGCGCTCTGGTAGCCCTCCTGCGCATAGACAAAGTCCTTATTCTCCTTCATCAACCGCAGCACGGCATCCTTGGCCATCAGGCTGTACCAGGAATAGTTATAGTTTTCCTCGCTCAGCACGCCGACGAGCTCCAAGCGATAAAATTTGCCCGGCGTATAGCCCTCGGGCGTCTCCATGCTCTGGTTGCCATAGACATTCATCCAATCGAAGGTCAGGCGGAAGCGACTGTTCTTGGTGATCAGGGAATTGCCCTCGCGGTCCACTGCAACCTGCCAGGTTTTCGGATTATAGAAGGATTGCAGAACCCAGGGCGAAAACACGATCTCATAGCTGCGCGCGCCGCGGCTGTAGGTGGGCATAGCCCCCTCCGCCAGCGTAAAGCCAAAGGTCTCCGCCGTCCCCGCATCCACGCCCAGAATCTGCAGATTCGTAAAATATTTTCCGCTCGTGACCAGGCCATAGAGATTCAGCATAGGCAGCACCGCCTGCACGCCCGGCACCCCTTCAAAGGCGGCTATGCTCTGGTCGTCTATCTTCTTTTCCACATACTTGCCGTCTTCCGAATAGCTCCCGGCCTGCACGTCGATAATGGTCAGGCTGCCCATGCTTTCATAGAAATCCAGGGTCGCCTTTTCGATACCCAGGCCCAAGGAAATCATCACCACGATGGAGGTGATGCCGACCACCAGCCCCAGCACGGTCAATATCGCCCGCAGTTTGCGCCGCCACAGGTTCAGAAACGCCGTTTGCAGCAGATCAAAAAACTTCATAGGCTTCTCTTTACAGCTCCAAGGCCCGCTTGCGCTTGCTGCGGGTTGCAATGAGTACGATGGCGGCGACCAGCAGCGCAGCGCCGACAGCGGCGACCACCCAAATCCACCAACTGCCGCCGGTCTCGCCGTTGACCGAGGGGTCTTTGAAATCGTCCGGCCCGCCGGGATAGAAGCCGATGCCGCCGTCGCCCTTAGCGATATCGCCGAATTCCCCGCCGGGGTCATAGACATCCAGCTCCAACGGGAAGCGGACTTCCATCACTTCGCCGTAGATATCTTCGAAACTGACGATGATCTCGGGCGTCAAAAACCCGGCCATCTCGATCATCAAGCCAAAGTCCGCGGAAAGCATGCCGCCCGCGCTCAGGTTGCCGCCGAAATAAAGCTCCACCATGGACACGCCCTCGCCCTCCACCCGAATTTCGCAGTTGTATACCGTGGACTTGCCCTTGTTATAGATGTTCAGATACAGCCCGTAGTCCTCGCCCAAATAGGGTATGTTATAGGAGATGGGCGGGTCGCACTCGACGCGCACGCGCTGGAGTATGGGCAGGGTGATGCTGGTCTCGCTGGTATAGGCTTGCTTGCTCGTGCCGCCGTCGTATCCGAAACGCAACAGCAGCGTATAGGGCTTGGCCTCCGCGTCCGGCGCGCTTTGCAGGGTCAGGGTTTGGGTGACGGTCTCGTCGGGCAATATCTCGCGTATAAACATGGTACCCGCGCCGTTTCCGGCGGGCAAGAGCAGGCCCGTCACCTCCGAGGTCTGGATCTCCAAATTCTTGATGCTCTCCGTTTCGGAGGTATTGCGCAGGCGCATCGTGAGGGTAAAGCTTTCCCCGGCGTACAGGCGGTCCTTGTCCACGTGATAGCTCTCGATGATCAGCTTGGGCATAACGGTCAGTCCGCCGCCACCACCGCCGCCACCGGGGCTGTAGCCCTTGGTGATATTCACAAAGACGCGCAAAATGCCCTGCTCCCATTCGCCCGTGGCGGAGCCGACGCGATAGCGCAGTTCAAAATCCACCTGCTTGACGCCGCGCGTGGCATAGTTGTCCACCATAAAGGTATAGCTCAGATTCCAGGTCTGTCCGGGCTGCAACGCGCCGCCCGGATAGCTTTCCGTATAATTCAGGCGATCCACCACAAAGGGGAAGGCGTTGAGGTCCGTGGAGACCACGGGCGTAACGGTGAGCTCATAGAGCGGCGCGTCCCCCAGCGCGATCATGGGCAAGGTCACCACGATGGATTTATTGCGCTCACCCTTGGGCGCGGGGTCGTCCGTCTCCCGCAGGGCGATGCGCCCGGTCGACTCGGAATATTCCTCTGCAAGCGCCGACAGCGCAAGGGTGCCGCAGGGCAGGAGCAGCAGTGCTGCCAGCAATAGGGCTATCAATTTTCTCTTCATCTTATTTTTCCTCCAATGGGTTCGAACTGTCTTCTACGACTCGTCCGTCTAAAAGCGTGATAACGCGGTCGGCAAAGGATGCGATGTGCGCGTCGTGCGTGACCATGATGAGGGTGCGACCCGCGGCCTTGCAGATATCGCAGATGGTGCGCATCACCTCGTCGCCCGTGGCAAAGTCAAGGTTGCCCGTGGGCTCATCCGCAAAAACCAGTTCGGGGTTCGTGACGAGTGCGCGCGCAATGCCCACGCGCTGCTGTTGCCCGCCGCTCATCTGCGCGGGCTTGTGGCGCAGATGCGTCTCTAAGCCCACTTCCTGCAAGATGTGTTTCGCGTCGCGGTTGCGTTCCCGGCGGGCCATGCCGCGGAATGCCAGCGGGAACGCGACGTTTTCCAATGCGGTATAATAGGGCATCAGGTTGAAGGACTGGAACACAAAGCCGACGTGGCGCTGGCGAAAGCGTATCAATTCGCCCTCGCTCATACGGTCCAAGCGCTTTCCCGCGATGACAATCTCCCCGCCGCTGACGCGTTCCAAACCCGCAAGCAAGTTTAATAGCGTAGATTTGCCCGACCCGCTGCGCCCAATGATGCAAACGCTCTCCCCCTTTTGGATCTGCAAGGTGACCCCGCGCAGGGCATGGATATCCACGCTGCCGACACGATAGGTTTTGGATAGGTTCCGCACATCCAAAAGGACTTCTTTCTCTTCCATGAAAACTCCTGTTCACGCATTGTTCATATAATTATACCATAGTGGGTGGCAAAAGGTTGCAGTACCGCGAAAAACATTTTTTGGGAAGGGTTTTTGGTATAAGAAAGGGGCGCGGGCGCGATATGATTTGCGGGGCGTTTGCAAACGTCCCATCAGCCCTACGTACAAATAACCGTGACAGCTGTGACAACCGTTACCGCTGTAACAGGCAATGTACAACGTACAACGCGCAATGTTCAATGTTGGTGGAAACGCCAAGGCGTTTCTCTTAATTCATTGTATAGTATCCTTTTAATCAAAGAGATGCCGCAGACATCTCTACCTTCATTGCGCATTGCTGCATTGCGCGTTGATACGTCACAGATGTAGCGGGTGACTGCATCGCCCTACCCCAGCGCCACATCATAATAATACGTAATCTCGACGACCGTATCCCCTTCAAACACAAACTCCAAGCGCGTACCCGCGCGCCTGTAGGTGATCTGCATCTCCTCGTTTTCGGCGGGTTCGCCGTAAATCTCCAGAATCTGTGCGCGGGAAAGGCCGACATAGGCGCCCTCCGCCGTCTCCGCGCTGTCGTCCGTCAGGGCGATAAACCAGAGAAAATAACCCTCCCCCAACGGAGAACAGGCGATATTGAACCCGGAGTAATAGAGCATATGGTCTATGCCCTCAAAGGCACAGCTGGGGATATCGAAGACCTGCTGCGCTTCGCCGAGTATGGCGATAACTTCCTCTTCGCCGATGCCTAAGGGTACGGCCTTGCCGACGGTATAGAAACAGAAGGGTTCTTCTTCCTGCGGTGCAGCTGTATCTTCCGGCGCGCCGGTCGCCGCCGGGTCTTCCGCGCGTGGCGGCGCGGTCGGATCGTCCCTGTGCAACGCGGGCTCCGCGCAGGCGCAGAGGAATATACATAGAATAATCAATAAGCAATACAGACGTTTCATGGTTTAACCTCCTCCGTGGGTGTAGGTCTGTATTGTACCGCTTTCGGCAAGTTCCGACAACTGTTTTGCCTTCAATGCCGCATATTCCCTTGTCAGCGCGTCCCAATAGGCGGCAATTGCGGGGTTCCGGCGGTAATCCGTGAAGGAAAATTCTGCTTGCAACCTTGCGCCGAGGTAGCGCGCACATTTCTCCGCGCCAAATACGTTCAAATGCAGGCCCGCGTCATAGCTGTCCGTTTCCCAATCGATCCCCGCGGCTTCCAAGTCTTCTAAAAGGTTATAATAGGCCAAATCGTGCCTTGCCGCATAGTCCGCAATCTGCTCCTCCCACTGCACATACCAATAGGGCCAGATCGTGGGCGGCTTGGCGAGAATCAGTACGATGTCCTCCGCTTCGCAGAGCAGGCGTATGCGCTCCAGATAGTCCCAAGCCAAGTCGGAAAATCTGTAATCCGCCAACTTCGGGCCGACTGGAAATACGGTGGCGGGCTTGGTGTCGGCGCGAAGGAAATAACCGTTAAAGGAGACCTTCTCCGTTCGGAAGAAATATTGGAAATCCTCCGCGCTCAATTCCCGCCAGCGCTCGTGATAGCGCAACAGGGGGAACAGATAGGACAATGTGCTTTCGCCCTCCGTCATCGACGCCTGCACCGCCTGCCATTTATCCCAAGACGGGCGCATGCCGTCCAAATTCAGGCGGTTATAGGGCTCCTGCCCCTCTTCGTTCTCGCCGTTGTGCATCATGCGGATATTCAACAGCACCGCGCGGGGTTTTTCATAGCGGAGGGTGTCTTTCAGCAGATAATAGGCCTGCCAGACGCGCAACTCCGGGCCGCCGCGTATATAGGAGGTGATGCCGAATTCGTTGTAGAGCGTGACGGGCGACCAGTTGTCATAGGCTTCGCAGTCGCCCAAAATCAAAAGCTCGTTTTGCTTGGGCGCGCCATAATACTCCTTCGTCATCGCGCCCTCATAGACGTCCGACATATATTTGGGCGTGACCAAGCGCTGCGCCGCGAACAGCAGGGCGAAGAAGGCAAGCAATATAGCAATGGACTGCAAAACCCGTTTCATCAGAACCTCGAATACATAAATGCAGCGCTGTCATAGCCAAAGCCATAGACCCCGAAGACCAGCACGGCGACTATAAACGCGCCCGCCGCGCAGACGCGCCAAAGCCGACGTTTCGGCGGTCGATAGAAGATTACAAGCAGCAGCGCAAGTGTAATCAAGATCCACTGCGGCCACGCGAGCGCTGGCGTAAGTTCCGGTGTAAAGCCGACGCCCGCCAGATTGATGCCGCGTATCAGGCTCATAATCACAAAGCAGCGGACGACTTGGAACGCGCCGTAGAGTTTGTTTTCCCGCAAACGCGGGAAGCGCGTATGGAATTTGCGGTAGAGCGGCTCCAACTCTTGCGAGAGGAGTATAATCAACCCGTTGGCCAGGCCCCAAAGCAGAAACCACGCGTTGCCGCCATGCCAGGCACCGGTCAAGAGCCAGGTGAGCAGGGTGGCGATATAGACGGGCAGGCGCTTGCCGAGCTTGTTTTTGAACGTCTTGCGGCTCCAAGAGGAAAGCTTCAAAAACGGCGCGGAGACGGATAGCGGCATAAACACATAGTCGCGGAACCAGGCGCCCATGGTCATATGCCAGCGCCGCCAAAACTCCGCCACGCTCTTCGCCAGATAAGGCCTGTTGAAATTCTCGGGCAGGGCGATGCCCAGCATCTGCGCCAGCCCCAGCGCGATATCGATGCCGCCCGTGAAATCGCAATACAGCGCGGCGGCATAGAGCAGGAGGGCGACGGCGATTTGCGCGGGGCCGTGACAATAGGCGCGGGCCAGCGGCATCAGCGCGTCGGCAATCACCATCTTCTTGAAAAAGCCGAACGCGGCGCGGGCCAGCCCGCCCGTAAACGCGTCCGCCGAAAAGGCATGCCCGCCATACAGGGTCTTCTTCAATTCCGAATAGCGCGCCATGGGTCCCTGCGTCAATTGCGGGAAGAACGCGACAAAGAGCGCAAGCTTGCCCGGATTCGTCTCAATCCGCTCCGCCGTCGGTTCACGATAGCTGTCGATCAGATAGCTGAGACTTTGCAGCGTATAAAAGGAAATTCCCAAGGGGAAACGGTCGGAGATATATTTTAAATAAGCGAGCATGCCGATTTGCAAGGCCAGACAGAGCCAAAAGACGATCCGCTTGCCCTTCCTGCCCCTATCCGTTCCGAAAAAGCGCGCGGCGGCATAGACAGAACCTATCGTGATGACAATATAGACGCAGTTCTGCCAACCCGTACAGGCATAATACAGCGCGCTCGCCACAAGCAGAAACTGCCACTGGAGCTTGCGGAACACAGTGTAATACAGGAGTATCACCAGCACCGCAAACGACAGGAACAGCGGCGAGGTGAAGGAGATTATTTCGCTTGCAAACGGCATAGCAAGGCCCAGATGCGCGCGGCGGAGTCAAAGTTTTCGGGCGTCAGATATTGCGCAGGTACGCGCACGCCGAAGGCTTCATAGATATCCGCCACCAAGGTGACGATATCAAAAGAATCCAGATAGCGGCCCGATACCAGCGTATCGCAGCGCGTATAATCCAGATCCGGCACGATCTCATTCAGGATTGCAATCAGTTGCTCCATATCTCAGTCCTCTTTCAGCATTTGGTGCAGGCGCACGCGATCCGTCTTTCCGTTGGGCAATTGGGGCAGGGCGGGCAGGCGCGCAATGCGCTTGGGCTGCATATATTTCGGCAGTTTTTCGCGCAACGCCGCGCGCAGTGCGGTCTCCTCTGCGTCCCCCGTATAGAATATCACAATCCTATCCCTTTGTGTATCATAGGCGCAGGCGGCGTCCCGCACGAGCGCGCTGCCCAGAGCCGCGGTCTCCACCTCGCCCAATTCCACGCGCACGCCCATATGTTTGACCTGGCTGTCCTTGCGGCAGACATAGACCAGCTCGCCCCGCTCGTTCCGCCTTGCGATATCGCCCGTGCGGTAGACTGTCTCGGGAAAATCGTTTTGCAGGGGATTCTGCACAAAGAGCGCCGCGGTCTGCTCGGAATTGCGCCAATAGCCCATGGCCAGGCAGGCGCCGCCAGCCGCGATCTCCCCCGGGTCGCCGTCCAAGAGATATAATTGTACATTCTTTCTTGCCCGGCCCATGGGTAAGTTCTCCGCGTCGTCCAAGGGTCTGTCCACCATATAGTATGCCACATTTGTCGCCGTCTCGGTCAGTCCGTACAGGTTTGTGTACAGGGCCTCGGGCAGAAAGCGACGCCAATAGTTTACGTGTCTCCCCTGCACGCTCTCCCCCGAGAAGAAAATATATTGCAAGTCCTGTGGCACATGCGCCGCCAGCGCGTCCAGATTCGCCATCAGTTTGAACGCCGCTGTCGCCCATAGGATCGTGTTGACGCGCAAATCTGTCAGCCGTCGCAACAGCTCCGCGGGTCGCGCAAACAGCTCTTTGGGCAGGATATGCGTGGTCGCGCCGTTTTTCACGGTCAGATATATCTCTTTCAGCGATGCGATAAAGAAGAACGGGGTCTGGTTGCCATAAATGGAATCCTCGCCGTGCGGAAAGGTCTCCGTATGCCATTCCGTCAAATCGACAATGGCGCGGTGGCCGGTGAGCGCGCACTTGGGCAGGCCCGTCGAGCCGGAGGTGAATATGGCGCAGGCGGGATCCGCTTCGCGATGCGCTGCCGCAATACCTGCAAGTGTGGCGGTATCCTCTTCGCAGAGCGGCAACTCTGCCAAGCGCGCCGCGTCAATCACCAATGCGGGCTGCACGGCGTCCATCCTTGCGTGGATAAAGGTCTCGCCCGCATCCCCGTCCACGGGTACATAAAAACAGCCCGCGTACAGAATTCCAAAGAATGCGGCGATATCCGCCACCCTGTGCCGCGTGATCACCGCGACGGGCCGCCCCGTTTTCCCCACGCTTTGGGCGACAAAGCTGCCCACGCGGCGCGCCAAAACGCGCAACTGCGAAAAAGTCAAGCGCTCCGTACCGTCGTCAAAGGCCGGCTTGTTCGGCAGGCGGGCAGCTGTAAAGTCCAGATAGTTTGTCAGATTGCGTGTCATGGCAGAGACCAGACCACTTCCGGGTAGAGACTGTGGTCATACACATAGGTTTGATAGGACGCGGCGCGCTGCCTGGTATAGTTTTGCGCCTGCTTTTCCGTGAAGAGACGGCGGTCGCCGCTGACGCCGTAATAGATGGTATCGGAATGATACCAGCCCTCCACTTCCCCATCCTCGGCGGGCATATAGATTAGATTCCAGTGGTGGTTGGTTCGGCCCCCCAAACGGGTGATATGGAGGTTTTCGATGCCCGCGCGGGTCAGGAGGACGGCATAAGTCGCGTAATACGCGTAGCAATCCGCGCGCCGGGTCTTCATCGTGCGGTAGAAGACCAGATATTCGTCCAAATTTTCCGTATCGTGCACATATTTCAGCTTACTCTTGACCCACGCGTAGATTTTGTAGACCTTCTGCCGTGTGCTGAGCCCGTCGAGCTTCAATCCGTCCAACACCTCATCCGCCAGCGCATAGGCCATCTCCTCCGTCACGCCCGTCAAATCCACCCGCGCGTTGGCGGCATCCATCCTGTACTTATTCGGCTTTGGCACGACGGAGATATAGATCGTCTCCTCCGTCAGATTGCCCGCCGCATCTTTCGCGCTGTATACAACGGGATACCATCCCGCCTGATCGATGCGTACGGCGCTTGCGTCCACGGTGAAGCGAACCTCTCCGTCCACATCGTCTATGGCGGAGACGCCCGCGCGATAGGAAAAATCGCTGTCCGTCTGCACCTGCTTCAGCGCAAGCCCGTAAAACACGGGCGGGGTCACATCCACAACCTCCAGAGTGACGGATATCGCGCGCTCGTCCAAGAGCAGGGTCAGAGGATATATGCCCGGCACGGCGGCCATAGCGTCCGTATAATCCGGCAGGGCCACGCTATAGCCGTTGGTTTCAAAAACGAATTCGGGCGTGCCGCCAATGGGAATCACGCAATGTGTGGTGGAGGGCAAAACTTCCAAACAGCTCCGCGCCCTCGCCACATTGCCGCCCTCGTCTGTGCCGCGCAGGAACACCTCGCGCTCCCCGAGTTCCGCCGTATCGGGTGCATCTTCAAAGGACAGCGTGACGACTGTCGCGTCGGAGAGCGCAAGGATAAAATCCGCCGCTTCCAGCTGTTCCCCTTGCAGGGCAACTATGCGCGTGGCGCTTTCCAAGACAGGCGCGGTCGTGTCTACGATGCGCAGGGAGGAGGCATAGATGCGATTCCGCACGCGTATGGAAACGGCATGCGTGCCGAGCGAATACGCGCTGTCCGCCGAGGACAGCAGCGCGCTCCTGTCCGTCAGGCGCGCGTTATACAAATAATCGCCGAGCACGGGCAGGGGCTGTCCCGCTTCCAAAACGATCTCCGTGCGCACATAGCGCAGTCCGCCGCCGATCGGGTTATAAAATAAAATGGCCGCCGCCATAAAAAATAAGACGATGGCGGCAAGCCCTATCATTTTTTTGCAGAGGGGGGAACAGCGGGGCGTCTTTGCGGGACGCGTTTCCTCTTTTTCCTCCGCTTCCGCGACACAAACAGGAGCCGAAGTTTCGTTCAAATTCTCCGCCGCATCCGTTGGCGGGCTCTCCGCCGCCTTGTCATATGTTATTTCCGCCGCCCCGTCCGCACAAGCACAAGTCTCGGCAACGGGCGGTAATCTCTTCTTTTTCATAATCTGTTCGTTTGCTCTCCGCTGCATATATCTTAACTTGTCGAAGGAACGCTGTCAATGTAAACAATTGCTTGCGTTTTCCAACGCGAAAAACGGGCATATTGACACAGGTATCGGATTGGTGGTATACTCGCCGCGTTGCGGCAGTGCTGGAATTGGCAGACAGGCACGCTTGAGGTGCGTGTGCGACGAGCGTATGGGTTCAAGTCCCTTCTGCCGCACCAAATAATATAGGGGGGTTCACCCCCTATATTATTTGGTAATTTGGATGGAAGGGACTTGAAGCCACCGTCCCGAAGGGCAAAGCGTGCCTGTGGCACGTTTTGAGGTGGCCGGGGAGCGAAAGCCCCGACTTGCGCAGCACGTAATGCAAGAAAGGCGCGGGTTTGAGCGGAAAGTCCCTTCTGCCGCACCATTAGAAACTAATGCAAACCCAACCCAATTTTTCTTTGTTGGGGAGGCGTTTGCATTTTCCTTTCCGCCGGTAAAATAAAACGAAAAATTTTTAACCGTTTATGTTATAATGGGTACGAAAATGTGGATAGGGAGGCGAGGCAATGATAGGAGTCTTTTTCGACTACATAGGGGTCATTTGGATGTTTTTGGTTCTCGTTGGCTTGATACTCGGATTTCAGAAAAAGAAAACGATAGCAAAGGTTGGAAAAAGCATAAGTTGCTTTGCTAACTCTGACAAACTGGACTGTCTTCTATAACACGGCGTACCCCTATGATACCAGTAGGGTTGGTACAATATTTATTCCATTTCTGACGGATACTTGGCATTGGCTCCCTGCTGTAATTTTGATGGGGGTTTTGATAATTTGCTTGCTTTTCATATGGAAACCGCTTAAGAGCAAAGGTCTGCTGATAGCTGTGTCAGGTTTAACGGGAGCTATGATTGCGGTATTGGTTTTTGCAATATTGACTTGGGAAAACTTCGGGGCTTTGCACCCGCAATATTGGCAAACGTTGGCGCATATCAATTATAACGAGACATTTTTGCAAGAGTTTTTGCGTATTGCGCATTGGACAAAGGAAATACACTTAATAACATCAATTATGGCGGTTATCACGTTCCTGTGTTTTAGGAAAAATCCAATTTATTCACGAATTGGGAAAAGCGCATTATCTGCATTGCCCCTGTTTGCGATTTGGTCTGCTGCTGCCGAATATTTAGATTCGTGGACTTGGCTAATAAGTGTTGTTTGTATGATAACTTTTTTAGCATGCCTTTTCTTCATTTGGAAGCCGAGTTACCGAGGAAAAGCGTCCGTATCCGAACGGTGTCCCGAAACGAGATAAAATAGTAATAGCATCTGCCGTATTTCTTGTGCTTGCCGTAATAATTGGCTATAATATCAAAAATGTCATACAACATATGCCCCAAAAGGGATTTAGCAATGCAACCGCAGTTTATGCAGGTTTTTGGAACACAATGGCAATCACAGACGATGGGAACTTATGGGCGTGGGGCGATAATCAGTTCTATTTGTTTGGTGATGATATAACTGCGAGCACACGCAAACCCGTAAAAATTTTGGACGATGTGGTTGCCATATCGGCAGGCAGCAACCATGCAGTAGCAATCAGAAGTGACGGCAGTCTATGGGCTTGGGGGGATAACGGGTATGGTCAGCTTGGCGACGGCACAACAGAAACCCGTTATAGCCCTGTAAAAATAATCGACGATGTTGTCGCAGTTTCCGCAGCCGGCTCATATACAATGGCAATCAAGACTGATGGGAGTCTGTGGGCTTGGGGGCAAAATCGGTATGGACAACTCGGCGACGGCACAACAGATGACCGTCATAATCCTGTTTTGATAATGGATGACGTGATTTGCGTTGCAAACAGTGATAGTGCTTTCGGTGCACATGCTGTAGCAATCGGAAGTGACGGATGCTTATGGGCGTGGGGAACTAACGAGAATGGCCAACTTGGCGATGAGACAGACACAGACCGTCACAGCCCGACTAAAGTAATGGATGATGTCGTAGATGTTACTGTAAGCAGTAATAATACGATGGCAATTAGGGAGGATGGCAGTTTATGGGGTTGGGGCAGTAATTGGCATGGAAAACTTGGAGATGGCACCACCGTTGAATATCATTACAAACCAATAAAAATAATGGATGATGTGGTTACTGTTTCGGCAGGCGATAGTCACACTATGATAATAAAAAAAGATGGCAGTCTATGGGGCATGGGACATAATATTAGCGGACAAATTGGAGATGGAACAGACGGTTTCGGGGCGCACCGCCTTAGCCCGGTACGAATAATGGAAGATGTAGTTGCTGTTTGGGCATTTGGCGCTCATACAATGGCTATCAAAAACGACGGTAGTTTATGGGCTTGGGGGCGAAACATGAAGGGACAGCTCGGGGACGGCACAAATGAAAGCCGTAACCGCCCAATAAAAATAATGGATGACGTAGTTGCTGTTTCTTCTGACATGCACACATTGGCAATCAAAGGGGATGGCAGCATATGGGCTTGGGGAAACAATGCGAATGGAGAGCTTGGAATCGGCACAAATACTCGTAGTTATAATAAGCCGGTTTTAATTACTATACCGTAACATTGCGACAATTTAGCATTCCGCAGGAACGCGCAGCAGACCGCGAAGCGGGCTTAACAAAAACAAAAGGCGGTAATAACAATGAACGAGATCAAATGCCCGCAATGCGGTCAGGTATTCAAAGTGGATGAATCGGGGTTTGCCGATATTGTGAAGCAGATTCGCGACCATGCGTTTGAGAAGGAACTGCGGGAGCGCGAAGCGTGGATGAAGCAGGAGCGGGACAACGCCGTCAAATTGGCCGAAGCGAAGACGAGGACGGTTTTGCAAGCGGATGCGGCGAAAAAGGACGCGGAGCTTGCCGCGCTGAAAGCGAAGCTCGAGGCCGCGGAAACGAGCAAGAGTCTTGCCGTGACAGAAGCAGTCAGTAAAATCGAAAAAGAACGGGATGCGCTGTCCGGCGCGCTGAAGGCCAAGGAGACCGAGACCCGCCTGGCTGTGACGGAAGCCGTCGGCAAAATCGAACGGGAGCGGGACGCGCTGGCGGGCGAACTCCGGGCAAAGGAGACCGAAAGGCGGCTGTTTGAAGCCACGCTCAAGGAAAAGCATCAGACGGAGCTGAAATTCAGAGACGAAATCATTGCCAATTATAAGGATATGAAACTCAAACTCTCCACAAAGATGGTAGGTGAGACGTTGGAGCAGCACTGCGAGACACAGTTCAACCAGCTTCGCGCCACCGCGTTTCCCCGCGCGTATTTCGAGAAGGATAACGATGCGAAAACGGGCAGTAAGGGCGATTATATCTATCGCGAAGCGGATGCGGGCGGCAACGAGATCATCTCCATTATGTTCGAGATGAAGAACGAGCAGGACGGGACGGCGGCCAAAAAGAAGAATGAAGACTTCCTGAAAGAGCTCGATAAGGACCGCAGGGAAAAGGACTGCGAATATGCCGTGCTGGTCTCCCTGCTCGAAGCGGACAGCGAGCTGTATAACGCGGGCATCGTGGATGTGTCGTATCGCTATCCGAAAATGTATGTCATACGCCCGCAGTTCTTTATCCCGATGATCTCCGTCCTACGAAATGCGGCGCTCAATTCGCTCAAATATAAGTCGGAGCTGGCGCTGATTCGCAACCAGAATATCGATATCACCCGTTTTGAAGAGGAGATTGAGGAGTTCAAGCATGGGTTTGCCCGAAACTATGATCTGGCCAGCCGCAAATTCAAAGCCGCGATCGAGGAAATAGACAAGACGATCAAAAATCTGGAGAAGGCCAAAGAGAACCTGTTGAGTTCGGAGAACAACCTGCGTCTGGCCAACAATAAGGCCGAAGATTTGACAATCAAACGCCTAACGCGCGGCAACCCGACGATGACTGCAAAGTTTGCGGAACTGAAAGAAGAGAGAGAGGAAGGCGCGGACGCGGGCGTTATAGCGTAGGCGCGCTCACCGCAAACTCTCCAGCAGCGCGGCACAACCCGCCGCCACGTCACGATAGGTCGTTTCATAATCGCCCGTGTACCAAGGATCGGCAACATCACGGGTTTCGCCGATATAGGAGAGGAGCGGATGGATCTTCCCCTCCGCGCCCGCGCCCAAAATGCGGCGCATATCGCGGATATTATAGGCATCCATGCCGATAAAGAGATCGTATTTATCCGCGTCCGCCGCCGTCAACAGCGTGGCGCGGCGCGGCGAGAAGGGTATGCCGCGGCTTTGCAGCACGCGCCTGGTGTTGGGGTGGGCGTCGCTGCCGATTTCATCCCTGTGCGCGGCGCGGGAGCTAATCTGAAACTCCTTTTCCCGCCCGCTCTTGCGAACCAGCTCTTTCATCACAAATTCCGCCATGGGACTGCGGCAGATGTTGCCGTGACAGACGAAGACGATGCGCATGGGCGTGTAACTCCTTATATTCGATAGTGCGGCACGACTATACCCGTTTGCTGAGCGCAAAAAGTGCGCCGTTCCCAAATGTATTTTTATAATCATACCCTCTAACCGCGAAAACTGCAAGTCCGACTCGCCCGGCGCAATCTTATACCCGTAGGGGCAGATGATCACCGGTGTAGGTGTACGCCGGTGAAGAACTGCCCCCACATCCCTATTCCACCACAACCGTTTCAAACTGACAAAATGCCAGCATTTCTTCGTCGGTGTAGCCTGCGGGGATGGATGCATTATAACATTTTCCATCAACAACCCAATGAATGCTGTATCCGGCAGTTCCGCCTGTCGTTGGTTCCATCCATTCTAAAATCAAATAGGTGACGCCGTTATGTTCAATCTCGCGTTCGGAAATTGCGCCGTGTCCGCGGTATGCGTTCATATGAAATTCCGGCGTTTCATCGCGCCGCCAAGTAAGAGTGGCACCGGGGATTCCTTGCGCGTCCATATAATCATACATAATCATTACATCCGAAACGCTGATCTCACAAAGAAACTGTCCATCCAAGGTAAACAATAGCTTGAAAAACTCGGTGATGGACGCAAGATCATTGACATCGCTGCTTGCGCTGTACTCTTGTTCTATCCGATAGTACATTGAAGCAGGTTCGTTCAAAGGTCTGATTACAACGATGTCGTCCACTGTATCTTTTTTTTCATTCACCGCGCGTATCGCTTCAACGAAATCCGATTCATTGGCAAAATAGAGTTCGGGATAATGGCCACATTCGGCATATTGCAGGGTCTCCGGGTCAGGAGAAACTACAATGGGGGGATTCTGCGTTGCGCATGCGGTCGTGAGCAAGGTCAAAACGAGAGCACATAGAATAATTCTGATAGTTTTCATTTGTTGTACCTCCTGTAGCGGAGTAATCTAAATATCGACAGCACAAGAGGTCCCCCTACACGCTGCTGTCGACCCTGTCTATTCCACCACAACCACCTCAAACTGGCAAAAGGCCAGCATTTCTTCGTCGGTGTAGCCGGATGTTATAGATGCCTTGTAACATCTTTCGTCGACGACCCAAACGATAGAATGCCCAGCTAATCCCCCTGTTTCGGGATCCATCCAATCCAAAAACAAATAGGTGATTCCGTTATGTTCAACTTCTCGCTCGGCAACAGCCCCGTGTCCACGGGATGCGTTCATATGAAAGTCCGGGGTTCTTCCAATTACCAAAGAGAAAAAGGCAGTATCTGAATAATCATCGTTGAAATAACGATATGAAACCACTCCTTTGATAACCGTAATTTCACCGAGCGACATCCCCTCAAGTACATAGACAGGTCTGTAAAATGAAGTAATGGACGCAAGCTTATTTCTGTCCCAATTTGCACTGTATCGCTCGCTACGATTCTCCTCTCGGCGATTATATTTTATCATCACGGTATCATCTTCTTCACCCTTCTTCTCCTTTACTTCGCGAATGGCTTCAAACAAAGCTTCTTCGTTGGGGAAATAGGAGGGGTTATAGTCGCCGTCTGCTTCCATGTGCGGTACATCTGTGACAAGGGGATTCGTATCGGGGGGATTCGGTGTTGTACATGCCGTTATAAACAACAATACGACCAGAATGATTAGCATAATTTTGATTGTTTTCATTTGTTGTACCTCCTGTAGCGGAACAATCTTAATACCGACAGGGTACCCACAAGAGACACCCCTACCCGCTGTTGTCGACCCTGTCTATTCCACCACAACCACCTCAAACTGACAAAACGCCAGCATTTCTTCGTAAGTGAAGCCCGTTGGTATAGCAGCCTTATAACATCTTCCATCAACAACCCAAAACACAGAATAGCCGTCGGATTCTCCCCTCTCTGGATCCAGCCATTCCAAAAAAACATAGTTGGTTCCGTTATATTCAATTTCCCTTTCGGATATTGCGCCACGCCCGAAGAGTTCATTCATATGTCTCTCCGGAGACTGGGTGCGATACCATGTAAAAGTGGTAGTAACAATTTCATCGCTATTCACGTAATAGTACGAAACAAATCCGTTCATAACGCGAATTTCGCCAAGTGATATTCCATCAAAAATAAAGGAGGGTCTATAAATCACCGATAATGATGAGAGGTTATAGTCGTCACTTTTTGCATTGTACTCCTGTTCGTAACGATAGTTTATTGAGTTTGGCTCGTTCACGGACTTGATGGTAATAAGGCTGTCTGTTTCATTTTTTTCGCATTCACTGCATAGATTGCTGCAAACAACTCCAGCTCGTTGGCAAAATATAAGGGAGAATAGGTGTCCGCACTTGCAGTTGGTTCATCCGTAAGGAGAGGTGCGGTTGGCGCATCCGTGGCGGGCGGCTCAGTATCTTTGGGAGTCTGTGCAGTGCATGCTGTTATAAGCAAGGCAACAACAAGCATGCAGATAATGATTTTAATCGATTTCATAATTGTATCCTCCAATAATTTTAGTGTTCTCTTAAGCTAAGGGCTATTACGGCTCCATAACCAAAATGGATGATATCCTACGGTGAATGTGCTCCCAAATAGGGAGCCATTGCGACTTTGCATCGTGAACACCAAACATCGGGGGCAAGGCGCGGTTCATCATACCACCCCCATAAATCCGTATCCATAATGCACGTCGACGTGCATGGTGTCTCTGCCGGATCTTCTTTGGTATGATACGCGCCATAGGTATGCGACCACTCGTGCTGCACGGTTCGGATTCGCTCCCAGTGACTGCTTGTTTGGCACATTGCGATGGTAGTTGCGGGGCCATTCCAAGGGTAATTCCCCAATCCGTAGATGTAGCGGGTTGTACCCACCCGGCACGCGAAGCCAAAATAGATCAAGGTGTTGATCCCGTAATTAGAATCGCGACGATCGTTTACATATTGGTATATTTTATCTGCATTTGAGTTGTGATCTGCGCAATCATAACCGCAGGTGGGGCCGATCTGACACGGGACCTGCGTATGGGTGCAATCCGCCTTGGGGCTGTCCATCGCCGTGGGCGCGGAAATGTCCATCGTTATATTGAAAGTCTGATAGAAGGAATAGGCCGCTCGATCTGCGATATCCGTCGTTTGTTTGCGCCAATCACCACCGGAAATGCCCGTGCCTATCGGATAGGCGTCTCGATACGACTTATCTACCCACAATTTCACTTTAACAGTTCGTGCCAAATAAAGTGGAGGATTCCACAGTGCATACAGCGTGCGGCTCATGGTGGGGGTAATGGTTAGCCCCGGCGCATAAATTCCGCCGGCAAGGAGGACGCCGGTGGTGCTCCACCACGTAAAGGGCGCGCATCCTGCCTTTATCAGTTCCCCTGTATTCGTTCTGAGCGTAACAGCGTGCCCCACTTTTACCAGTTGCCCTGGCGGCGGAAGTCCGGCCGTATGCCCATTGCCGTTATAAAGGACATAATAGTGCGGTTGCCCCAAACCCGAGGGGTTCTCCAGTCCGGCCAACCAGCGCAGCAGCGCGGCAGCGTCTGCGGCGGTGATTTGGCCGTCGCGGTTTACATCCGCGCAAAGCAAGGCGACTTCATCTGTGAGCACAGTTGCCCCCGCCATGTGGCGAAGCATAGAAGCGGCGTCATGCGCAGAGATTGCATCATCGCGGCTGGCGTCGCCGAGCAATACGGCACCATTGGGCAGGGCCGAGGGGGAGATGCTTTCCTGTTCTGTTCCGAAGTCGTTTTCCTCGGCAAAGGAAATTGCCGCGCCGGAGAAAACGGATGAAAACAGCAGCAGAAAATAGAGCAGTGCAGCCAGTAATTGCTTCGTTCGTGAGGAATAGCGCCCCATTTTGTACCTCCATCAAGATTATAGTATGCCAAGAAAATATTGTAAAGGTGTATTGTTCCGGTTGTGCTTGCCAATAATATCACAGTTAGTTGATAAAATCAACATTAAGAAAGATTTTTTATCCGGTCGTTAAAAAAATGCTAATAGACTATGATTTAGGAGTTGTTATGAGTAACTATACGGGCTTTGGCGAGCGGCTAAAAAAAGCAAGGCTTATGAAAGGGTATAAGCAAACACAACTTGCGACCATGGTGGGAATATCGTCGCAGGTTATTTCGCTTTATGAAATAGACGCGCGGTTGCCTTCGCACGGCGTTTTAATCAAGCTCGCCGCCGCCCTGCATGTTTCCACCGATTACTTGCTGGGGACAGAAAAGAAGCCCGCCCTCGCAGAAGCGACCAGCGTGGATATCTCCGCTTTAAGCAAGGATGAACGCAAAATCATCCTCGATTTGATACGCTTATTTCAGCAGGCGCACAGCATACTCCCCCCGGACGACCTGTATTAAACGCGCCCTCCCCGATTTTCAAATTACATATTCCTTTCCGCGCGCATTTGTGATACTATTTTATCGTGGAAATTTGCGAAAGGGTGGGCTATGAGCAAGGAGTTTAGATTGCTGTTCTCAGCCATCTGCGCGGCGGCGCAGGGGCGGGAATTTCATATTGCGGAGGATGTGGACTGGAAGCAGCTTTTGACCCTGTTGCGTGAGCAGTCCGTGCCCGCACTGGCGACGCGCGCGCTGGCGTTTGCCCCCGCGGGGGTGCCGGATGCCGTCCGCGCCTGGGCCAAGCAACAGTATATGTTCCTCTCCGCGAAGGAGGGCTATCGCCGGGGCGAAGCGCTGCGCCTGTTAGAACGGCTCGAAGACGCCGGATTCTCGCCCGTCGTGCTGAAGGGCTTCGCCGTGGGCGCGCATTATGCCGCGCCGGACTGCCGCATCTCGGGCGATATCGATATTCTGGTACCCCTTGCCGAAGAGACCCCCCTCTGCGAGTTTTTGGCGCAAAACGAGGGCTGCAGCGTGGACCCGCGCGCGCTCGGCAACCATTCCATCGTGCGGCATCCCGCGCTGGGGACGATTGAGGTGCACGTGTCCCTGTTTGCCGAGGACAATTCCGAGGAATGGTTCATCGGCCACGGCAAAGAGCCGCAACACCCCTTTGCTCGCGTGGAGACGCCCGAGGGCAGCTACCGGAGCTTGGACGCGCGGGATCATATGCTCTTTCTGCTCCTGCACGGCATCAAGCACTTTATCGGCGGCGGCCTCATTTTGCGCAACGTCGTGGACTGCGCGGTTTTCTTCGCGGCGAATTATGAGAATTTAGACAGGCCCCTTCTGCGCGCCACGCTGGAGGAACTGCGCTATGACACGCTCTGCGACGCCTTCCTCTATGCGGCCATGGACGTGGGCGGCTTTATACTCCCGCAAGCGACGGTGGAGCGCCTGCAAGGTGACGCGGCGCGCTTGTCTCCGCTGGCGGAAAAGCTGTTAACGGATTTGGAAGAGCATGTATATCTGCGCGAAGACGAAAACTTCTCGCGCAGCCGCACGGGCCGGGAATTCTCGCGGCGGCGCTTGGGCGAAGCGGCCTATGCCCAAACAAAGGCTAAAACCCGCGCGCAAAGGCGTCTGCGCCGCATCTTCCCCACGAGATTGCAACTGAGCACGGAATACCCCGTATTGCGCAAAGCCTCCCTCCTCCTACCCGCCGTCTGGTTCATCCGCTCGGCCAAAAAGCTGTTCCGCCACGAAAAGGCGAACGACAACCTGGAAGCGCAGGCGCATAGGCTGGCGTTGTTTGGGGAAGCGGGATTGTTTGACTAGAGTGGAGTGTGAGGTGTGGAGTGTGGAGTTAAGGCAGGAATCGCAGGCGATTCCTAAAATTAGAGCTTCAATAACTCCACATTCCACTCTTCACACTCCACACGCACATAAAGGAGCAATTATGATAGATAAACTAACCAAAATCAAAGATCACTACAACTCCCTTTCCGCTGCCCTCTCCGCCCCCGATGCGATGGAGGACAGGGCGCTTTGGCTTGCGCGCACGCGGGAGCACGCGAATCTGACGGAGATCGTGGACGCGTATGACGCATATTGCCGCGACAGCGGGCAGCTGGCGGAAGCCAAGGAGATGCTGGGCGAATCCCTCGACGCGGAGATGAAGGAATTAGTGCAGGCCGAGATTGCTGAATTAGAGGATGCGCTCAGGACGCAGGAGGAGAACCTGCGCGCGCTGCTGCTGCCCAAGGATCCGAACGACGATAAGGATGTGCTCTTGGAAATCCGCGCGGGTACGGGCGGGGACGAGGCCTCGCTGTTCGGCGCGGACCTCCTGCGCATGTATCTGCGCTTTGCCGAGCGCCACGGCTATAAGGCCGAGTTCGTCGATGAAAACATGACTGAGCTGGGCGGGGTCAAGGAGGTCGTGCTTTCGCTCTCGGGCAGGCGCGGCGCGTACAGTCGCTTGAAATTTGAGAGCGGCGTCCATCGCGTGCAGCGCGTGCCGGAGACCGAGAGTTCGGGCCGCATCCATACGAGCGCCGCGACCGTCGCCGTCCTGCCCGAAGTGGACGACGTGCAGGTGGAGATCAAGGAGGGCGATCTGCGCATCGATACCTATCGCAGTTCCGGCGCGGGCGGCCAGCACGTCAACAAAACCTCCTCGGCGATCCGTATCACGCACCTGCCGACGGGGCTGGTCGTCGCCTGCCAGAACGAGCGCAGCCAGCTGCAAAACAAGGAGCAGGCCATGCGCATGCTCAAGAGCCGTCTCTATGAAATGTTCCAAAGCGAGCAGGACGCGGCGCAGGCGGGCCTGAAAAAAAGTTTGGTCGGCAGCGGCGACAGAAGCGAACGCGTCCGCACCTATAATTTCCCCCAGGGCCGCGTCACAGACCACCGCATCGGCATGACCCTCTACAAGCTCGACGCCTTTATGGACGGCGATTTGGACGAGATGATCGACGCCCTCATCGTCGCCGAGCGCGCGGCGCAGTTGAGCGGAGGGACGGAATAATCCATGCAAAAGGATTGGTTATTCATTGAGGAAGATCATATTTGCAATTTCCGCGCGGCGGGTGTGCTGATCCGAAACGACCGGATGTTTATGCAACGGGAAAAGGACGGAACGGAATGCGCCCTGCCCGGCGGGCATGTGAGCTTTGGCGAAACCGCCGCGCAGGCGCTTATCCGTGAATATAAAGAAGAAACCGGCGCAGATATTCTATGTGGACGTCTGCTTTGGGTGGAGGAAACTTTTTGGAAATGGGGCGAGCGTGACGCGCATACCATCACGTTTTATTTCCTCATTTCATTGCAAGACGACGCGGATATTCCCGACGGGGTCGCCGCTTCCCAAAAGGATAACTGCAATGTCTTGCTTGAATGGGTCGCGCTGAATAAACTGCCGGACTTGACTGTTTACCCTTCATTCTTGGCAGAAAAGGTAAAAGATATTTCCGATCATATAGAACATTTTGTGCGGTATGAATAGTAGGGGCGCAATATATCGCGCCCTCCCGAAATCCTTGCTAACTGCTTTTGAGCAAATGGAGACACCTTGTATATGACCTATGATCCCGAACAACATAACCGTCACAGCATCCGCCTGCGCGGGCGCGATTATGCGCAGGCCGGGCTGTATTATATAACGATTTGCTCCGCTGAGAAGCAACATATCTTTGGC